>JAEOTE010000111.1 GCA_016839945.1 Candidatus Heimdallarchaeota archaeon
ATGAATATTCATGAATATGAAGCTGCACTTTTAGAAACTGCGGTGGATTTAAATCATCCTGTTTATGTTCAAGGTAATGGCCTCATTGACCCTTTAGCTGCATTTGAATATCTCGAAAACAATGAACATAATGATATTTTTGCATTAAATCCAAAAAGAATTTCTTCGGAAAACATAATTCATTACGCTTGTGTAGAAGGAGAGAACAAGGAGTTTAACATTAAAGTTATCTCATCAATGGATCAAACACTGAACACAAGTATTACTGGAGATTCAGAGTTTATAATTATTCCAACACAAATTGGAGTTACAAAAGGATGGAATAAATTTGCATTCAATATTTCCATTCCAATGGGGACACCAATTAGAGAAATTGAAGCAAGTATTCGTTTATTCAATGTTAATGGGACGGATAGTGTTATCAGTATCAATATTCAAACAAGGTTCTATGGTGGTACAGTCCTTTTTGATATAGCTCACGAGGATGACACTGAGAATCAATGGTTTGATGCTTCTTCACCTTTAGGAACTCATTCGCAAGTTGCTCGTAGATTGAAAGATCAAGGTTACCATCTTCTCTACCATTTTGGAGGTAATCTTACATTAGACAATGTTGATATTCTTGTTATTTCAGACCCAGAGATACAATATTCAGTGGAGGATTTGAATAAAATCTACAACTTTGTTGATAATGGTGGATCCCTACTATTTCTAATCAACAGTATAAGGCTGATAGATAGTGGAGATATAGATAGAGAACCATTAATATCCAGTAATTATACAGTCTGTAATGAAGTACTTGGATTATTTGAAGCAAGTGTTGGATATCAATTAGATATCGAATACATTCCTTATGAAGCACTCACGACTCAAGAAGCTGAAATGATTTCCATTGATTCATTCTTTTTCTGGGGATGGCCTGTAGGATTTTACTCAAACTCTACGAATCCTGCCAATAAGGTTTTAGCAAAATTCAACACTATATATCATGGCGAAGAAGCTAGATTTAATGCTGCTCTAGCAACTGAGATTGGAGATGGGAGGGTAATGATTTTTGGTTCAGGTTATCCATTTACTGACTTAGGGTTACTAACTGATACTTATGAGAAAAATCCAACAAGGTGTGAACTAAATAGTAGTTTTATTGATTTGTTTAAAATTGATTATAAGAACGATCAACTAGTAAATGATACATTTGATTGGTTAATTTCGACTCGAAGACCAAACTATGAAGTTCTAATAGAGCCACAAAATCCATTCATAAGAGAACAATTAAAGGTTGGAGTTTATATTACTGATAAAGATGATGCAGTTTATGTATCGGGAAATGGAAAAGTGGATGGTACAATAATATATGCAAATCAGACTATTGATGAGCTAGAACTTACTTTTAACTCTCAAAATCAGAGGTATGAGTGTCTCTTAACTTTTGATAACTATGGTTGGCATTCACTTTATGTTCCTTTGAATCTAACAGATCATACAGCATATCCAGGTAGAATAGATATCTTCAGTAATGTTAAACTATGGGCGGAACTGCAGCTTATCAAAAATATTGCAGCAGGATTAACAGTTTTTATTCTTGTTACAATAGTACTGACACCATCCATTAGATATAGATTCAGGAGAGTTACTCCTAAAGAATAATCTGATATTAATTTCTTTTTTTTCTCTTTTTGTTAGGGTGTGTATTTTCTTACACAGAAAATGTTTATATAGGGAGGTGTGTGGTGTATACACACAGATGTGTGAGAGTAAAACACAGACAAAAGGAAAGTGAATTGAATGAGAAGAGAAAGACTACCAAAAGGATCTCTTGAAGTCATAGAATTATTGGAAGATAAAGGAGCTTTAACTCAAAAAGAAATTATTGACAATTTAAAGGAAACTAAATCAAGAGCTGTACGTTATACTGTCAGACAGCTTCTGGATAGAACCATATTAGTAAATAGAGCAAATTTTGAAGATATGAGATCATCTCTCATAGGCTTAAATCCTGAAATGGAATTATCTTTAAAAGACCTAATTGATAGGCAAAAAGCAGAAGCAGTTGTATTTGTATAAATATTACGATAACTTTATTCAGCAACAAAATCTTTTTTACTCATATTTTTCCCCTTTTTTTGATTAAGCAATGACTTTGAAGATTTATACTAATATATCAGGCTTCTTTTTACTAGATGCTGATGGTTTACTAATTGAAACTAAGTTATATACAAAAGATCCTGAATTAATAGCAGCTAAAATTCACAATTTGTCACAGTATAGCATATCAGAGGAATTAGAATCTATTACTCAAAAATATACAGTTAAAGATTTTGAGACAAATAGCGTAGATGTTATGCATTTTCTAAAAGATTTAGAAATTAAGTGTGATTTAAATGCAAAATCAAATGTTTACAAAGACTTTGTTGAGAAAGCTCCTGGAATTCTTATAGAAAGGAATTATGTTTCAAATCAAGATGAATTTGAACAGCTTGTCAAGGAAGTAAGTATTCAATTATCAAAGAAGAGAGTAACTCATAGTTCTCAAAGAATAGACAAAAATGTTGTTCATGGAATATTATCAATGGATGATATTGATAAAACTACAAATCTCTTTTCTTCCAGAATTCGTGAGTGGTATGGAATACATTTTCCTGAGATTTTAAAAGAAGTGCAAAGTCATCTCACATTGTGTAAGATTATTAGTGATGTTGGTACTAGAGAGAATTTTACTGAAGAAAAAATCAATAACTATGGTTTTTCAATTGAGAAAAGCAAACGAATTGTTGAACTAGCTAAGAAATCAATGGGAGCCAATTTTGAAGAAAGGGATTTGAAACCTCTACAAGAGATGTCAAATAGAACCATTGAGTTGTATGCAGAACGTGATAAACTAGAATCATGGATTGAAAGAGAGATTAGAAGGATTGCACCAAATATGTTAGCAATAGTTGGTGCATCAATTGCAGCAAGAATTATTGCATTAGCCGGAGGATTAAGAGAGTTAGCTCTAAAACCTGCTAGTACTGTACAGCTTTTAGGTGCAGAAAAAGCATTGTTCCGTTCGTTAAAAACTGGAGCAAAACCCCCCAAACATGGTATTATCTATCAAATGCCCGAACTGCATAGTTGTCCTTGGTGGCAAAGGGGAAATATTTCTCGAGCTATTGCAGGAAGACTAACAATAGCAGCTAGAGTAGACGCATTCCAAGGTGACTTCATTGGTGATCAATTGAAAGCAGAAGTTGATAGAAAAATAGCTGAAATCAAGGAAAAATACAAAGAAGCTCCAGAAGGTAAGAAACCACCAATAGATAGATCTTATCCTTCCTCAAGACCGAAAGGACAATACAAAAAGAAAAAGGGAACAAAACCCTACAGAGGTAAAAGGTGATTAAATGTCAGAAATTAAAAAACACGAATTTGATAAATTGTTTTGGGTAACTACCAAAGATGGGAATGTTAGATTAGCCACAATAAACGCAAATCCTGGAAAAAAAGTATATACAGAGAGATTAGTGACTATGGGAGGAGTAGAGTATAGAACTTTCGATCCATACAAGAGCAAATTAGCAGCTTCAATTCTTAAGAAGATGAGTTTGTTCCCTTTTAAGGAAGACATAAAAATACTTTATCTTGGCGCTGCTTCAGGAACAACAGTTTCTCACATTTCTGACATGGTAGGAGAAAAAGGATCAATTTATGCTGTTGAATTTTCTACAAGATCATTAAGGGATCTTATAACTGTAGCAGAAACAAGAAAAAACATAATTCCAATACATTCAGATGCCAGATTTCCTGAAGGTTATAGTCTTATTGTTCCAAATGTTGATATTATCTATGAAGATGTCGCACAACCTTCTCAAGCTGAAATTCTTAACACAAACATAGAAGTTTTTCTTAAGAAAGGTGGATATTTCTTCTTAGCTGTTAAAGCTCGAAGTATTGATGTTACTAAAGACCCACAAGAAATTTACAAACAGGTAAAAGATGAGTTAGTTTCTTATGGATTAGAAATATTAGAAGTAATAGATCTGGAACCTTATGAAAAAGATCATGTAATGATAATCGGTAAAAAGTGATTTCTAAGGTTTCCTTTAACCTTCTTTTATATCACTATATTTTTTGACCCAGTTCTTAACTAGATCAAAGGCTTTTTTCATATGATTTAATTCATCAATAGTAAAAGTAGGGATTGTTTGAGATGCAGGATGATCTTGATCTTCTTCCAAAATCATAACAGCTCTTCTTTTTGTTAATGATGCAATATCCTGTGTCATGAAAATTCTGTTCAATGTCTTTTGATTTTGATCTTCATCAACACAAACTAAAACGTTGAGTCCACTATGAACTTCTTGACTTTTATGTTCACCAAAAGCATCAAAGGGAGACATTTTAGTCCAAAATTGACTAATGAAACCCAAATCTTGTAAAATATGAGACACATCTTTTTTCATCGAAGTCCGATTTTCTATAGAATAATCTGGTCTTTCAGTTTTTTCTATGTCCAAATCAAAAATTTTTATGCCTTCAGCAATAGGAGATTCCAGTATATCTTCAAGTATTGAAGCTATCTCTGGGGGTGGATTTATTGAGTGCTCGTATTCGTATATGGTTCTTCTTGAAACACTGATGTTATCACTGATATTATCATAGTATGTACCTATTTTATGTGCTAAATCAGCATAACTTAGATTCTTTTCTAAACGTGCTTCGCGTAGGAGTTTTCTGTTAATTTGTACAAAGTAACCTCCTCGACTACAGTAAACCAAAGGAGGCATCCCTTCAGCAATAAGATTGTGGAATGTTTCATAGCTAACTACAGGTATTCCGTGTCTAAGGAGCACTAAACCGTCTTCTAATTCAGAAAATCTTCTTCCTTTTTCACCAATAATCATAGGAGAAGCATTTAGGAAGGATGCAATGTTTTTGAGTTCAAATGAATCATCTCTCTTGAAATTGTCTATATATGGAGCAACCTTGATAATAATTAATTGTTCTCGTCTCTTTGCAATGATGTCAAAACAAGCTTTGCTTCCTGCTGAAAGCTGAACAATACTATAACCTGTACTCTTTAAAAGATGTTCAACTCTTTGTAGAATTTTTCCTTTGTTTATGGAAGACATTTTCATCAAGGTTATAGTTGTTAAAAAAACGCAATACTAGACCAATATAAGTCTAACTTTTTGCCCAATCTATTTGATAATCTTTGACATATAAGGTCCATCAAGAGTATATCCCAATTTTCTATAATATTCTCTTACACCTACTCCAGATATAATAGATATTTTTTCATATCCCTTTTCTTTCCCTATTTCTTCTGCTTTGTTAAGAAGCATTTTCCCATATCCTTTATGTTGCCATTGATATGTTCCCTGACTTATGGAGTCTATTGCTATTGATTCTCCATACACGTGTAGTTCTCTTACAAGTATAGTGGATTTTTTTTCAAACTCGGGTCTTATTATATTATCACTAATTTCTCTTAGTCGTAAAAATCCAATTAAAACATCATTAGTCATTTCTTCATAAGATGCAAAATGTTCAATGCCATTACTTGCATTATAGCTTCTTTGGACTAAATGAATTGAGTCAGAATCGATATTTCCTTTGTTTTTGTAAAGATAATGACCGATTTCTCTACATCTTATACATCTACAAGATTTATTTCTTTCTCGCAATATTCTTTGAACATCTAAGCGCAAGTCACTCTTATTTGGTCCTGCAGCTATTTGATGAGCGGGTATATCCCTTAGTACTCTTTTTATTCTGATATAGGGTGGAACAGACTCCTTGATTTCAGCAATTAATTCTGCAGCTGTTTCATTTGTTAGAGGTTCATATCTATTCGCCTTATAATCATCATAAAGTTGAGTTCCAGGAATAACCATTGTAGGATATATTTTTATCTCATCTGGACGGAAACGACTATCATTGAATAAAATATGAAATGATTCAATGTCTTTCTCAATAGTAGAACCAGGAAGTCCAGGCATCATATGAGCTGTTAACTTTAAACCGGAATCCTTCGTGAACTGAAAAGCATTAACTGTTTCTTTTACTCCATGACCTCTATTCATTTTTTTGTAGATATCTTCGAAAACTGTTTGTACTCCCAATTCTAATCTTGTAACTCCATGATCAATTAAATGGTTGATTTTTTCAGAATTAACTTGGTCAGGTCTTGTTTCAGCTGTTAGACCAACACACCTATGATTTGCAGTTTCATTTAATTTATGTGCGTTTTCAATATTCTGAGATTCTTTTTCATTTAATGCATCAAACATTCTTTGTATAAACCATTGCTGGTATTCAAGAGGTTGATTTGTAAAAGTACCTCCCATGATAATCCCATCAATTTTTTCTGTTGAATGTCCAATTGCTTCTAGTTGTTTCAATCTGTCTTGAACTTGAAGATAAGGATCATAATCGTTTCTTAAACCTCTCATAGTTGTAGGTTCATAACCCGTATAACTTTGAGGTTTATCAACTTCGGGTCCTCCAGGACACATGATACACTGTCCATGAGGGCATTCCCATGGACGAGTCATCACTGCTACAATTGCAACTCCCGATAAGGTTCGAACTCGTCTTTTTATTAGAACAGGAAGCAATTGTTCTTTCTCTTCAGAATCACAGATAGCTATTATTTCACTATTTTTTGGATATTCGGCTAATTTATACTTTTTTGATACTTCTCTCTTGACTTGATCAAGTTGATTTCTTGAAAGCCCTTTCTTTTTTAACAAAACAGTTTTAATTTCCAATAGAGCTTTCTCTCTGTCTTTCATAGGAAAAACTATCTCCTATTCAATAAAAATAGTCTAATCATCTACTTCGACGTTTAGCACCCATACTTGAAGGTTGACCTGCATATCTACCCAAAATAACTCTCTTTACATATTTATTTCTATGACCTTTTCTTGGGATAGGACTGTGTCTTTCCTTTGCTGTAACCTTAGGAGTTTGTTTTCTTACTTTACCTGCTTTTTGAAGTGAACCGTGACCCATAAAATCACCTTGATAATCTAAATCTAGATGAGGGAAATCTGTTTAAAAGTTTATAGTTCCTTGTTCAAGAACTTTTCTGGAAATTGTTAAATATCTGTTTATGGTATACCTATTGATTCGAATAAATGAATGAGGAATAAGAAATGAAAAAAATATTAGTTTTCATTCTTTTAGCAATAACAGTTTTCGGTATCAATTCAATAATTCAAATACAATCAGGAACAACGGTAGTTTTCCAAGAGTCATATGATTTAATTGGTGGAGATATGGATTATTGGAAGGCTGATTTAATAGAAAGGAAGGATTACTACTTTTCTTGGTCGAGTGAGTATAATGCAGATTTACTCTGCTTAGATTCTTTTAATTTCGATAGATATAACAGCGGTTTTGTTGGTGATTATCAAGTTACAATAGTGTATATCTCACAACTTTCTAAGATTAATGGAAAATCTTTATCTTATAGCTTTAGTCTACAAAGCAATACAACATATTATTTTGCAGTTGAAAATTCTGATTATTTGGATATTGGTGCTCCTGAGGTTGCAGTAACAGAAATAAATATCTCTCTTTCATACTCGTGGACAGACCCAACAACAAATGGTGAAGATACCACAACTAACGGAACAAATCTTAATTTTGTTTCTCTAACTATATTAATACTCATAATGGCACATATTAGGAGAAAACACAAGAAAATTAAGGATTGAAAAAACTAGATCCTACCAAGCTAAAATATGTTTGAAATCTGTTAAATTAATGCAAAGATTAGAGGTATTTGAAATGTATTACAAAATTCCTTAGTTTATAAACCAAAATTTTGATAATATAATTGAAGCTAGCATTTGACTTATTTTCAAATGGATATATCCCCTTAATAGACCTCGACATTGCTAGCTTCCCACCTTTTCTTAATTATAATAGTGAAAGATATATTTAGGAGAACTGTTAATATCAAATTGGAGCTACTGCATCATGTTTCTCACCTAAAGATTTTGGTGTTTTAGCTCCATTACTCTCTTTTCAAAATACTTGGCAATGTTTATCAATAAAATCCTGATAATATTATTTTGAATGCAATGAAAGAGTTTGGTACCTATAAAATAAAGAAGTTTTCCAAAGTTCGTCAAGCTTTAAGTGATGTTTACGACATATCTATCAAAAAAGCTAATGTAATTGGTTTAATTGAATTAGATGTAGAAAAGGCAAGACGAATTATTGAAAAACGCGAAACAGAAACTGGAATAAAGTTATCTTTTACTGGATGGTTAATTAAATGCATTGGGCAAGCAGTTAGTGAACATAAAGAAGTACATGCATATAGAATTAAAAGAAACAAACTCATAGTTTTCGATAATGTTCATGTTAATGTTATGGTTGAAAGAACGACTTCCTCTGGGAAAAAAGTTCCAATAAACCACATTATCAGATTTGCTAATGAAAAATCAATTCAAGATATTACCAATGAAATACGTGAAGTTCAAGAGAGAGAAGTAGATGAAAAAAATCAAATTGTCGAGGGAACACCTGATTTCTTTCTGAAATTATTTCCATTAGTACCAAAAATTATTAAAAATATGATTATTAGAAGGAAGCTAGAAAATACTAAGTTTTTCATTGAAAATGCTGGAACAGTCACTGTTACTTCAATTGGCATGTTTGCAAGAAATCTATCTGGTTGGGCAATTACAATTACAACAAGCACGTTAAGTATTGCAGTTGGTGGAATTAAGAAAAAACCAATACTAGTTGGTGGAAAACTGGAAGAACATGAATTCCTTAACCTTACAATACAGATTGATCACAAAATTGTAGATGGTGGACCAATTACTAGGTTTGTTTCAACGCTTTCAGAACTTATTGAATCAGCTTTTGGTCTGTAAAAAAGAAAAAAAGAAATCCTTTCTTCTACAATAAATTATTGCTCATTTTCTATAATGATGAAAGGTATTTTTCTTCTATCTCTGCAACATTGATTTTATTGATCTTACAATATTTTTCTGTTATTATAGGATCAATATCTCCTTTTTGGATGGTTCCTTCAAAGAATATCCTACCAAAATATATAGGATTAATTAAGATTTTTTCGATTTTTTCAACGCTTAATCTTGTAATTTTTGAGATTTCCTCTAGGCTTTTTTCTTGTAAATAATACCCGGAGAACATTAGTTTAACTTTCATTGCTTCGTCATCTTTAATCTCAAGTTTATTCTTCTTTAGACAATAACCAAAGGGAATTGCATCACCTTCTACATCTACTAAGGTTACTTGAAGAGAACCACCTTCTTTTTCAATCTCAACAGGTATATCGTCTGTTAAAGGTTCGAGTACAGGCTTTTCTTCTACTGGTTCTTCTACTTCTTCGATTTCTTCCTCGATTTCTTCTTCGACTTCTTCTTCGATTTCTTCCTCGATTTCTTCTTCGATTTCTTCCTCGATTTCTTCTTCGACTTCTTCTTCGATTTCTTCCTCGATTTCTTCTTCGATTTCTTCCTCGATTTCTTCTTCGACTTCTTCTTCGATTTCTTCCTCGATTTCTTC
>JAEOTE010000112.1 GCA_016839945.1 Candidatus Heimdallarchaeota archaeon
AATATCATTCATACATAATTACCCTTCTTTGATTGATGTCGATAAATCTAATGTAAGAAAACCTGAATTCAAAGCAGATGATAATAAATTAAGTGTTGTTGCTTGGGGAACAGTTTATCCTAATTATGGGTATGACATTTTAGTAGAAGTAGTGAAAGAAATTTCAGAAACTGTTGAAACTAAAAATATAGAATTTATCATAATAGGATCAGGACAAGAACTTGAACCTATGAAAAAGAGAGTATTAGATAATAGCTTAGAAGATTATTTTATTTTCCTTGGTTGGACAAACTATTATGATGCTTTGGCAATAATGAAAGAAACAGATTTAGGATTATGTCTTCTACAACCAGCTTATAGTAAACATAAAGAGTTTTGTAGTCCAAACAGAGTTTTCGATTATTTGGCAACTGGAAATTTGATAATATGTTCTGATGTAGATAGTATTAAGAATCAATTTCCTGAGAATAACATCTTCTCTTTCTTTGTCAAACCCAGAGATGTGAAAGAAATCAAAGAGAAAATCCTAGATGTTTTTGAAAAATTCAAAAAGAAACAACTAGATGAAGCTAAGAAACAATCATACAAAACGTTCAATGAGAAACTTAACTGGGATAAGGAAGGAAAAATATTAGAGGGAATTTATGATTCTCTAGCAATATAGCTTAAACTTGGAAATATACAAACGATGCATTTTCCACAATAAGTTTAAGATTTTATACTTCTTTTTTTATCAATTTCTCCTACGAAACAAATAAAAATGTGAAAAATAAGTTCCGTATTATTAAAAGAGGGCTGAATCTACATGTCAGTGGAAAAAGTAAGAGGATTTGATGAATTAAAGAAGTTAATAAACGATTTTCCAATAATTCAGTTTGATTACAAGCAGATAAATTCTATTGTTCAATCTTGTGACTTAAAGGATCCATCTAATAAGATTCTGTTAATGAATGAATGGTATAATGAACCTATGATATTTCCAGATGTTAATACTGAAACTATAATGAAACTTCCTTGGTTAAAATTAGGACTTTTTAACATATCTCTAATTCCTTTTTCTCCAAAACAAACAAATGTAGGAACATTATTTCGACTTGTTACTATGGGTAACTCAGATTTAGAGGAACCTATTGAATACGACATCTATTCCTACTATAGCTATTATCTCTTTGGTCCGCAAAAAAGTTGTTATGAGGGTTTTTTTAGAGCATATCCTGGTAAAGTCTGTGCTATTGATATGCGAATGAGAGGGATTCCTGATGAAGACAGAAAATTCCTTATGATGATTTTCCACAAAAAAGGAGAATTTAGACAGTTTCAAATGCTGAAAATACGAATGCAAATTCTTTTAGAGAGAGCACATTTCAGTGTTTTTAATTATCAAGATTTGAAGGATTCTAAATTTCTTGGGTTAACTCAGCAAAAGAATATACACCCCAACCTCGTAAAGCTACTGGTTCATTATCTTATTGCCTTGGATGGAAGAAAAGTTAAGAAGAAAGAGCTTCAACGTGCAAAAGATTTACGTCTTTTACACCCAGAAGCAACTTCGCTTCACGAAATAAATTTCAATGATCCACAATGGATAAAGGATTATATAGAATCATGTGGTTTCTGGAAATTAGACGAAGAAGCACCCAACCTGTTTGAAGCAGCTAAAATGATATAAAAAAATAATGGAGAAATAATCCGGTTTGTTTCGAAGATTAAATAATTATAAATAATAAACTAGAAATATTCTATAATCTCTAGAGAAACAATGAAAAGATTTGATGAAACATTTTTGCTAACTCAAAAATTGAGACGCTTAACTCAGTAAAAGGGAAAGATTAATAAATGTTGAACTTCATTTTTATTTAGAGAGCGTGAAACGAGGAAATTTAATGTCTGCTATAGATAATATAATTATGCAAAATCCGGAAGGAGTTTTAGTTATAGATAACCAAAAAACTATCGAAATTGAAGATGAAAAATTCAGAATTTATGAACTTTTACGACATCCAAAATATGAACCAATATTGAATGCTTTGAAAGAAGGTCCACTTACTGTTGAAGAGTTGGAAGAAAAATATAATAAAATAGCTAAAAGCCCTAAATCTGCGAAAACACTTTATCGTTATTTGAAATTTCTTGAGAAAGCTGGATTGGTTATGAATGCAGGACAACAATTATTGAAAGATCAAAATGCAACAAGAGTACTATATAGCAGAACAGCAAGTATCTTTTATCCTTCTCACGTTCCTGAGGATCTATGGGAATGTAATTTTTGTCAGCGTGTTCTTGAAGGAGCTGCCAAGATTATTAGCTTAAAAGAAGGAGTTCCTAAACAAACAAAAGAGAACATTAAGAAAATAATGAGCGTTGTTGATCAGCACATATTTGATGAATTATCAGAAATATTCGAAAAGAATAGTGAAGAAGTAAGTGAGGTATTTTTGAATAGCTCTTCCTATGAAACCAATAGAATAAATCATGTTGCAAGCATTTTATTATTAATACTCAATCCCTCTATTTATGAAAAAGAAGTAAAAGAAATTTTCAATAAATAATTGTTTTCTAATTTTTGTTTCCTTTTTTATTTCTAAAATCCTTTTTTTATTCGTTATTCATTTTAATTATTGGAACAATTTCTCACGGTGCGAAATGTTTATATATTCTTTTGGGCAGTATATTCTCAGAACGTGAGAACGTTATCGCAATAAAACAGAAAAGAGAAATAAAAGTGATCTAATTGACCAAGTGTATAGAAAGCAAACCAAAGAAAGAGTTAGAAAAGGAGAAAAACAGACCTAAAACTCTGATGGTGTTACATAGTAGTTCATTTCTTTGGTCGAGTATGATCTAAAAGAGGTGATATAATGGCATCAATATTAGAAAATAAGAACCATTTACTCAAGAGCTATAACGCTCTTAAGGAGTTATACAGATTTGATTTCGCTGATGAGGAAAACATCCTGAAGTTGCTCAATCAACTATCAGAATTAACTTATCACGAAGAGAAAAAGAGGAAAAAATCCATAGAATATCAAGCTTATCGGACTAATATCCTCACACATGAATTTCGAAGAGATAGAGATAAAGCGATAGGAAAAATAGCTCTACATCGTGGAATTCTCTAATCTCTTCTTTTATTCTTCAGAAGTGAAAAAATGTCGGTTAGCACAGAACAAAAAAGTCGAGTAATTCTTGTTTATGAATTTATTAAAGAATTATTGCTTTCTGAAGAAGTTGAGGATGAGACGTTGTTATTTCTTTTAGAACAATTGTCTGAAAAAATTAAAAACTCTAGAAAGGTGGAAAAAACCTTTCATGTATATTAAGATGGCTTATGTCTAGTAATGCTATTTACTAGGATCACCTTTTTTCTTTTTTTTCTTTTTTTTGAATCCAAAAAATCAAAACTAAAGTAAAATTGTGAATGAGAGGTTTAGCTCTTAAAACATTTATTAAGCTTCTCTAAATATTCTGCTGAATGCTGCATAAGCAGTAAATAGTTTAACCAAGTGAGAGCTTTGTCAATCTCTTTAAAACCCATATCTTTGGTTATTTCAGTAAGTTCATCATTGTGATTATTGTAAAATTCTGCAGATTTCTTAGAAGTTTCAGCATCCATACCTAACATAAATTCCTTGATACACTCAACATCAGGATTCTTCTTTCCTAAAGAAAGTGCAAACATTTGTGCAGTAGCTTCAATTATTCTTTTAGATGAAGGTGTTTCCCACCATTCCTTCGATGCAGTTGCAGGGATAAATAATTTTGCTGTTCTTGAAAAAAGAGCTTTTGTTGTTCGACCATCTGGATCGATTCTTCTTCCAGCTTCAAAAACCAGACCTTCTTCTTCAAGCTTCTTAATATATCGATAAACAGAGGTTTCAGATTTTTGAGCATCCTCAATTTCTTTCTTAGATAATTTCTTTTCTTTACCTCTCATTGCGACATATTGATTATAGCGGTCAACTAATTCATCTAAAGTTAAAGGCCCTTCACGTAAAATAACTATTATAGGCTCAATGTTTGGATCTTCTAACAAACTAAAATAGAGTTTTTCATCAGTGATAACCTTGATTGCATCTGGGTACTTTGTGATGAAATCAGGCGAATCTTTCGAACTCATTGATATCATACCAATTGTTTCTTAGATAGTCTATTTTCAGAAGCGTATATTAATGTTTTCATTAACAGACAGAATAAATTTCAGATATTGCCAGCAAAAAATTCTTATTTCGAAACCTTTAAATACAATATTTGCAAATGTATTCTCAGAGCATGAGAAAAGGTGCAAAGAAAAATGATCAGTAAGAATAAAAAACTGGAAAAAATCAGCCAAGAGAGAAGAAAGAACAAGATTAATTCCCTTCAATCATATCTGTTAGTTAGAGGTAGCTTCCTCTAACTTCTTTATTCACAGAGGTGTAAAAAATGGTTGCAGCAGCAATAACAAAAAAGGAAGCAAATGTTATAGTTTATGAACGTTGTAGAGATAAAGAAGCATCAATAGTATCTGAGAATATCTTTAATTATTTATCTCAAGACACTCAAGTTCAAACTATTAATAGTAAAAGTATTACAGATGAAGTTAAAGATCAGAAAGACTTAGCAATTCATCAAATTTCAAGGTTATTTGGAAATATTCACTTTTTATAATTCCACTATAACATCGAGTGACTAAAGATAGGAAGAAGGTTTTTCCTTCTTCATTTATCTTTTTTTAAAAAACTTCAAAAAAAATAGATTGATACTAAAGAGTGTTTTATTAATAGTAAAAAACATCTTTTTCTTATAATGTCAACTGAGCAATATGACACTATTGTCATTGGTGCAGGCGTTTCAGGTCTTTCATGTGCAGCTCATCTAGCAAAAGCTGGAAAGAAGGTTCTTGTTATAGAACAAAATAAACGACCTGGAGGTTACTGTTGCTCATACACTCGAAAAGGACTAATTTTCGATCCTGGTGCTCATTGGATTATTGACGGTGAAGGTTTTAATTCTTTACTCAAGGAATTTGATGTTGACCCTATCGATTTTATCCAGTTAAACGCAGTTTATCGTATTTTAGGGCCCACAAAATATGTTGACGTTTTAATGTCTAAAAAAGAGCATTTTAGGAGAACCATCATTCGATCCTTCCCAACAATAAAAAATTCAGCATTAGTAGAACTAATAGATTTAGCACTTTTATTAGAAGAAGAGATGAATTCAATGCCCACTGATAGTCTAGAATTACAGTCTCTATTCGGTAAAATGTCTATGGGAGTTCAAATGTTCTCTAAAGCAAAGAACATGATGAAGTATAGTAGAATGAATTTAAAGGAATTTCTTGAAAAGATGTTCCCAGGAGAGGAACATAGAGATTTACGAGCTGCTTTACATATTGTTCCAGGAGAAGATGCTAAAGCTATTGCTTTATTAATTTTCATTGCTCTTGGTATGAGTGGTTCAGCTTATGGTCCTAAAGGAGGAGCTCAACAGATTCCTGATGCATTAGCTAAAGCTGTTAAGAAGAATAAAGGAAAAATTGTTTACTCAAAAAAAGTTACCAAAATCAAAATTGAGGATAAAAAAGCTGTTGGAGTTATTTTAGATGACAAGAAAGAGTATTCAGCAAAAACTGTAGTAGCGTCTATAGATGCCAAACAACTTTATTATCAGCTATTAGAGCCAGAACTGCTTCCCAATAAACTGAAGAAAAAATTGGAAGAATCACCTATTGCTGGTTCTTGGTTTTCAGTATCAATAGTTACAGATCTCAATCCTGCAGATTATGATTTTGATGGAACTGATGTTTTATTCTTAAACACAAATGACATCATAGAAGCAGGAATCCCTAACAATCCTGAAAAAAATGCTTTTGTTGCTAAATTCAATACTCTCCATGATGATTCTTTTCGAACCGCAAAAGCTAAAGAAAATTATCATGGTATCCATATTCTTGCTCCTGCTACTTTTGATTATAACAATTGCTGGAGAGCTGGAGCTAAGCTCAACAGAGGGAAGAGATATGAGAAATACAAAAAAGATTATGCAAATATTCTCATCAGAAGATTAGAAAAAAGACTCCCTGGTTTAAGTAGGCACATTATACATATGGATGTTAGTACTCCTTTGACATATCACAGATATACTCTCAATCACCAAGGATCTGGATTAGGTTGGCAAGATATGATGATGTGGAAACAGAAAATATCTTTTGCTAAAGGATTATATCATTCAGGAATGTGGAGCTTTCCTGGACCGATGGTCGAACCATCTATTGAATCAGGAAAAAATGCAGCTCTTCTGGTTCTGAAGCAGTTGAAATAAATTTGAAACTCTTCTAGACAACCTGAGATTTTTCATCAAGCTCATTTAGCTCAGCTGAAGATAGTTTAATTCTCATCGCTTCGGTATTCTTTTTAACTTGTTCAGGTTTTGATGCCCCAGGAATTGC
>JAEOTE010000006.1 GCA_016839945.1 Candidatus Heimdallarchaeota archaeon
TAGAGGTTGCAGAAATGGTGGACCTTTTCTATTTTGTCCCCTAGCATAAACTTTCCTGTCAAGCCAATCAATGAATAAGCCCATGACAACAATGAAAATTATACCTGGAACAGTTATCATTAATAGTATTTCAATCCATGACATTTCGCGTAAATCCTCCAAATAGGATTGTCTTCTATTATCTTTCTTGCTATCCCTAAAAGGGATAACAGTTGCGACATTGTAAGTCAAAACTAGCTAATTCTTAAGGTTTATCGTGAGTAGTTGTGAGAAAATAAGTTCTTTAAAATAATGAAATTTTAAGTTTAAAGAGTTTTAAGTAAGAAAGCCTAATTTTTTTAATGCTAATAAATAGACTTGACCTGCAGATATTCCACCATCCCCTGGAGATACTTTCTCATTTGTGAAAAATTTGTTTCTCGAATCTATATTTTTCACCAATTTATTTATTATAATACTATTCAGACTTACTCCCCCAGAAATTAATATTTTCTGTATTCCAGTCTTTTCTGAAACCTCATTACATAATTCTCCTAATGCATACCCCAGAGATTCTTGTACTGCATAACCTAGTTGTGAAGAGGAGTAGTTATTTTGTGCTTCTTCTATTTGAGGAAAGACTTTGGAAATATTCAGAATATATTTACCATTATATTGTTTATATGGTATAGAAATTGAGGGAAAATTGTCTTTTTTTAAGGATTGTAAACTATGTCCTTCCAATCTTATTGCTGGTTCCCCTTCATATGTTTGTTCTCCACAAATATTGAGATATGTGCTTACTGCATCAAGGAACCTCCCCGAGCTTGTTGTTTTGAATGAAGGGGAGAAGTCATTTCTTTCTAATTGACTCAAAACAAATTGAACTTCTTCTTTACCTTTAGGGAGATAATTGTGTAAACGCTTTGTAATTTCCATAATCTCATCATTAGAGTATTCGTGTGTTAATAAAGAAAGCAAAGAGCGCATGGGATATTTAACTGCAATATCTCCACCTGGGAGAGAATATTCTTCAATATGACCTACTCTTTCCAAATCAAAGATTTTCCCTTTGAATATTTCTCCTCCCCAAACTTTTCCATCAGTACCATAACCTGTACCATCCAGTGCCACTCCTATTACTTCCTCTTCAGGATTAATTCTGTTCTCCAATGCTACGCTTGCAATATGAACCTCATGATGTTGAAAAGCAACACTTTCTTTTGATTCAAATCTTTCATTTATTTCATCAATGCTAGTTGAAGTGAGATACTGAGGATGTAAATCATAAGCAATCGCGTCAATTTTTGTATTGTATAGCTTCAGAAGATGTTCTATTGCATCTAACATGTATTCAAAAGTCTCAATCAGTGTCACTGTTCCTATATGTTGTGTAGGAATTACTTTAGATCCTTTCATTAAGGAGGGAATCAAATGCATCTCTGCACCAATTCCCAATAATGTTTGTTTTCCTATGTCAACATGAGAAAGTATGGGTTCTGGTACCCAACCTCTAGATCTTCGTAGAAATTTATTTGATGTTTGATTTCCAAGTTTGTTTATTCTAATTACAGAATCATCGTTACGTTGGTATATGATTCTATTATGAAGTAGAAAATAGTCTACATAATGCAGTTTGTTCATTATCTCTTGATTGTCTATATACATTGGATAATTCGATGGATTAGCACTGGTCATTACTAATGTTGGTTCTTTCATTTCTTTTAGTAACATGTAATGAATACCTGCATAAGGAAGCATTACTCCTATATTATGCAATCCAGGCGCCACCCAATCAGATAGATAGTAGTCAACACTTCTTTGTAAGAGAACTATCGGTTTTCTAAAACTAGTGAGTAAATCCTTTTCTTCAGAGTTTATTTCAGTAAATTTACCTATTGCATCTAAATCTTTAGCCATTATAGCAAAAGGTTTGTATTTTCTTTTACCTTTGGCTTCTCTTAATTTTAGTAACACTTCATCATTTATTGTTGAACAAGCTAAATGAGTTCCCCCTATCCCTTTTACAGCTACTATTTTTCCATTTTCTATTTCTTCTGTCAAAAATTTAACCAATTCTCGTTGATCACTAATAGGAACTTTTTTTCCTTTATTTGAGAAGAGTGAATAAACAGGACCACAATTTAAACAGCATGTTGTTTGAGCATGAAATCTCCTATCCTTTGAATTAGTATAATCATCTTCACAATCTGAACAAAAAGGAAATTCTGTCATAACAGTATTTGGTCTGTCATATGGAATGCTTTCAATAACTGTATATCTAGGACCACAATCTACACAAGAATTGAAGGGATAACTAGAACGCCTTGAGTCATTTGAATCAATCTCCTTTAAACAAGAAGTACATATGGAAATATCGGGTGGTAAATAAGAAAAACCAATCCCTGTTTTCTCGCTTGAACTCTTGGAAATTTCAAACCTATCAAAATTAGGAGGGAAAGTATCCCATTTAACTTGAAAAGAATCATAAACACATAGCTTTGGCTTTCTTGATTTCAGATCTTCTATAAACTCCTTTATTATCTCGATTTTACCTTGAACAAGTATTCTTACTCCTGCATCCCCCAAATTCATTACATTGCCATTTATTCCAAGTTCTACTGCCAAATTATAAACAAAAGGCCTATAGCCTATACCTTGTACAATTCCTGATACCAGAATTTCACAGGTTTGCTCTTTCATTTCAAAGACCTTGATTAGCACACTCTAGGGATTGGTTCACCTAAAGGTTTTCTTAGTAATCGATGACCTCCAATTTCAGTTTGTAATATAACCTTGCCATGGTATTTATCTATTACTTCTCCAATAATTTGAGCTTCTTTACCTAAAGGATGTTTTCTTATTTGTGTTAGAACTTCTTCTGCTTTTTCAGTTTTGACTGCAAGAATTGCTTTTCCCTCTGATGAAATGGAATAAAAATCAAGTCCTAATAATTCACATACACCATTTACTTCAGGATGAAGTGGGATGGATTGTTCATCAATTAGTATTCCAACATTCGATTTCGCAGCAAACTCATTCAAAGCACTTCCTAAGCCCCCTCTTGTAGGATCCTTCATAGCATGAATTGAACCTGTTGTTACTATAGGTAAAATCATTGGAGCAAGTGGAGCAACATCTGATTTCAAATCTGTTTGAAGATTGATACCTTCTCTTCCAGCTATTAATGAAGCACCATGCATACCAGTTGGACCAGTTAAGATAATTTTATCACCAACTTCCAGCTTATTATCACCTATAATATTGGGTGATACTCTTTTACCTATTCCAGTTGTACTTATGTACATTTTATCGACTTGTCCTTTTGGTAGTACTTTTGTATCACCAGCTATTATTGCCACATTATTTGTGTCACAGATTCTAGCAAAAGAGGTTAGTATCTCTTTTATTGTTGCATAACTTATTCCTTCTTCGATTAATATTGCACAAGTTATTGCCAAAGGTGTTGCTCCCATCATAACTACATCATTAATTGTTCCAGCAGCTGCTAACAATCCTAAGTCTCCTCCAGGGAAAAAGATAGGATCAACTGTATGTGAATCTGAACTAATGATTAGCGTTAGATCATCTGAAAAGGGTATTGTAGCACCATCATCTAATTCATCTACACCAATACCATCATTTACGGATTTTAATTTATAAATTTCTAATAAGGATTCTAGAAATTTATCCATAAGAGAACCGCCAGCACCATGATTTAGTTCAATTATAGTTTCAGGTTTCATGCTAAATTCTAATCTTTTTATTTCTTTTTAAGTATGAAGATTAAGCGGTAAAATCTAATTAAAGTAAAAAATACTTGATTTGGAGCCACGACGGGGATTTGAACCCCGGAGTCTATCGACAATAGATTAGCAATCTATCCTCATACCAGGCTTGAGTATCGTGGCTGTTTTATTGACTCCGCTTATTCTTTGATTTAAACATTTCGACTTTTTGCTTAACTATTAAATACATAACATTCTTTACTCTCCAATAGCAAAGATTAAAAATAATTTTTTTTCTATTCTTTTGCCTAGTAAGGTCAGACAACATCTAGTTGTGTGCTAGATGGTCGGGAAAGTTAAGGCCTTCCACGTGTGGCTTTGTACTAAGTTCCGCGAGGGCTTGGGAACAGCCGTTCGCTGCGATGCGTCGCGGCCATAGTGAAGGGGTAACACTCAGACTCATTCCGAACCTGAAAACCTTACTAGGTTTTTTACGTTTACAAGAAAAAAAGAGAAGAAATCAGAATTATAACTTTTCTTTTAATTGTTCTCCAAACAATTTAGCTCTTTCTAAATCTTCTTCCGTCGGGCAACCCTCATTGTCTTTCACTTCTCCTCCCATTCGGACAGCACCTTTGCAGTAATATCTTTCTTGTAGTATTGTTACTTGTTTGTTTCGAGTTAATATTGCTTCCATCTGCTCAAACATTATTTCTTTTAATTTCCTTGGATGTTCTGAATTCTCTGTTTTCCAGTGCACTTCTTCAGGTCCTCCACTTGTAAAGAATAATGCTACTTTCTTACCTTCAATACCTCTTTTTTTCAGTTTTTTTAGATATCGGGAACCTCCGATACTAATTCTCCCCATCATCATCCAAGATCCTACAACTACCAAGTCATATTCATTTAAGTCAGGTATGTTCTTGTTATCCTTAATATCTGCTCCCAAACCTTCAGCTATTTTTTCAGCTACCTCTTTTGTGTTTCCACCACGTGAATTATATAGTACTATAGCTTTAATCATAATAATCAGATAGAGATATATTTTGAATTTATTAAAAACCTTCTTCAATGGTATTTTCTCAACCTCTTGAAAGATTATTGTCGGGAACTCACCAGATATCGGTTAACTTCTACTTAAAAATAAATTCCAAGCTTCTTTTCTTATACATAAAATTTAAAAATCAGCAATTTCCCTTCAGCACAATTGGGTTTCATGGGGTTAGAATGTTAAAATCAAAATCTAATTCGATAAAGGAAGTGACTACAAAGCCGATTAGTCCACCTTTTATTTTCCGAGATCCCAATTCACCCAAGAAAATTTTTGGAATGGCTTACTCTCTCAGAGAATTAGCAGAAGTTCTTCCTTATATTCCTTATTTCTCTATTGAATATCATATTTATCGAGTGGAAACAGATAACAGTGTTTCAAGCGATTTAGGACTATGGATGAGATATATTCTTGGATTGAATGAGCTTTCTGACGAAATAGAAAAACTTGGTTCAGCTCATTCTGGTTTAGATTTGAAAGACCAACTGATAAAACTGATAAACGCTCATTTTCTTGAAGCATAATTCAAAATATCAGACTTTCTTAAATTGGGATTTTTGTGGTTGATAAATAACCCCATCATCAATTAGATTATTTATAATTGATTGAACGGTCTGATTATCTAGTTTTGATTTCCTACAGATTTCATCAAAATGTATTGTTTCTTCAGTATCAGATATTATTGACCAAATAAGTTCTTTTTCCTTCGAATCATGAACTTGTGCAACTTCTGCTTCAGTTGGAATAACTAAACCTTTCTTCAGATATCGCTTCGCTTTTTTCAATCTTAAATACAATTCTTTATCGAAAGATTCAATTTTAATGACTTGGTCAGGAAGTAAATAGATTTCTCCTTCACTTTCTCTTGGTCTCCCTATTATGTCTAAATGTTCTCCTTGTTTGAATGTGTTTAGAAGGTCAGCGGTTTCTTCCCAAGCTTTAATTCGAATTGTATCTGTTCCATCATCTATTGTCAGAGTTGCAAATGCTTTTTTTGTTTCATCTGCTGAACTGTAATATGTATCAACTAGTAAGCCATTTATTCGTATTTTATAGATTTTTTCCCCATTCATCGTGGATAAAATCCAACGACTATATTGTTCTTCACCTTCTTTTGCTAGTCTCCCCTCTACTACATCAAAGATATACAATAATATTGGAGGAGTAGGAGTAAATTCACTCATCTTTGTCACGGTATTATGTTTATTTTAATTCAATATTTATATCCAAAAATGTTTCTATTATCTTGTTTAAAAATTACTAAGAGAGCATTAAAAAACTCAACAAACAATGCCTTTTTTAATTGAAATGCTAGGTCTGTCATTAATGGGTGAATCCTTGAAATTCAGATTTTATCTGAAAAACTTCGGCTGCACTTTAAACCAGGGAGAAGGTGAAAATATTCGTCAGATTCTTCTTCAATCAAGAGGAGAAGAGGTTGATGATAAGTATAAAGCTGATGTGATTATAATAAATTCCTGTGCAGTGAAATCACCAACCGAAGATAAAGTTGTACAGTATATCTATGATTGCAGCGAGACTGATGCAGATATAATTGTTACTGGTTGTCTTCCAAAAATTAATCCAGATAGAATTAAAGGAGCTTGCCCTGATGCGATATTATCCCCTCCTAATTTAGGTAAATCAATTCTAAAATACGTACCTCTTCAGCTTACAAATGGTGAAGCTTATCAAATGGCTAGAATGCCAGATCAACCAGTATTTCTAACTAATCAACCTTTAACAGCAGTAGTTCCTATATCTCAAGGTTGCTTGGGTAGTTGCACTTACTGTGCAGTCAAATATGCAAGAGGATGGTTGACAAGCTATCCAATAAAAATGATTGTAAACTATGCAAAAAAAGCAATTGAAATGGGAGCAAAGGAGCTTTATGTAACAGCCCAAGACACAGCTGTTTATGGAAAAGACAATTGTGCATCTCTACCTGAGCTTATTGAGAAACTACTGGAAATAGACGGGGATTTTCAGATAAGAATAGGTATGATGAACCCGACATATACAGTTGAAATAATTAAACCATTACTCGAAATAATGGAGAAGGATCAGAGATTATACAGATTTCTTCATCTTCCAGTTCAGAGTGGGTCTGACAAAATTTTGTCTCTTATGAAAAGAGGGTATGATATTGAATCCTTTAATCAGTTAATCAAGAAAATTAGAAACAAGATTCCAGACATTACACTGTCAACTGATATTATTGCTGGTTTCCCAGGTGAAACTAATTTTGATTTTGAACAGACATTAAATTGTATTCAAAAGAATCAATTTGATATAGTAAATGTTTCAAAATACGGGGATAGACCTTTTGCAGCATCAAACAATTTCCCCAATAAAATCCCGACTGATATTAAGAAAGAACGAAGCAGATTCATTACTGAAAAAATCCATGAAATGCAAATTGAGAACAACAAAAAATGGGAAGGATGGGAAGGTCAAGTAATAGTATTAAAAGAAACTAATCGAGGAAGTAAGTTTGGTAGAAATATCTATTACAAACCAGTTATTTTATCTGAAGGGAATCTGGGAGAAAGAGAAGAAGTTCGAATTACAGATACTTCCAGAACTTCTTTGAGTGGTGAAATTGTAAAAAAAGTACAACAAACTACTGTATAATATTTCCTTTCAAGAAGCAGGTACACACACTATTTTGGACGCAAAAAAACCTTCAAAATTTGATTTTTTTAATATTTTAGACATTTTCTTTATCTAGCGTGAATTTTTGCGGTTTACATAAGTTATACCAATGTGTTTTTAAAGGATAAACTATCTTTTTTTATAGGAGAAATTGTCTTAAAAAACATCCGACTAAAAGCGTTTAACGGCAGAAATCTGGTTCCAAGGATTTGGAACAAATTATAACCTCAATTAGTGATATCTATGGATGATAAATCAAGTAAAAAACCAACAGAAAAAGCAGTATATGATGTTGAAACAATTAAAGTCCTAGAAGGTACTGAAGGGATTAGAAAAAGACCTGCAATGTACATAGGTACAACAGGTCCTGAAGGACTACATCATTTGGTTTGGGAAGTTGTTGATAATTCAGTAGATGAATACATGGCTGGAGCTTGCAATAACATACAAATTGTTTTACATCGAGAAGGTGGAATTTCAGTTCTAGATGATGGGAGAGGAATACCTGTAGGGAAACACCCTAAATTCAACCAAAATACACTTGAAGTTATATTTACAAAACTTCATTCTGGAGGAAAGTTTGATAAAACAGCGTATAAAGTTTCAGGAGGATTACATGGGATTGGTTTGGCTTGTGTCAATGCTCTCTCTGAAAAACTAGTAGTGAAAGTATATAACAAAGGCAAGGAACAAGTGCAAGAATACGCTAGAGGAAAACCTACTGGAGCTGTAACTGCAAAAGTAAATAAGGGAATGAAAACTACTGGAACATATATTTATTTTGAGCCAGATTCGAAAATCTTTCCTGAAACAACCTTTACTTTTGATACTATTGCAAGAAGAATAAAAGAAATGGCCTACTTAAACAAAAACCTTCGATTCTCAATTACTGATGACAGATATGACCCACCAAAAAGACAAGAATTTCTGTTCGAAGGTGGAATAAAACAATTTGTTTTAGATCTAAGTGTTGGTAAAAAAAGCATTTTTGCTAAAGAGGAAGAAGTTTTTCATGTTGAAAAAACCATGGATGGAGTTATTTGCGAGTTAAGCATTCTCTATACTGAGGGATACAATGAAGTGATAATGGGATTTGTTAATGGGATTTACACTTCAGAAGGAGGAACGCATATTTCAGGTTTTAAAGCCGGATTAACAAGAGCAATAAATGATTACGGAAAGAGTAAAAATATCATATCTTCAAAGGATGATAACCTTCGAGGTGAAGATGTAAGAGAGGGATTAATATCAATTATAAGTATAAAGCATCCTGATCCACAATTCGAGGGTCAAACAAAAACTAAGCTTGGTAACGGTGAAGTTGAAGGCATTATACAAAGAGTAATGATAGACAAATTCAAAGAATACTTGGAAATTAACACAAAAACCGCAAAAAACATTCTTGAGAAAGCTACTGAAGCAAGCAGAGCTAGATTAGCAGCTAGAAAAGCTAGAGAACTTGTTCGGATGAAACAAAAGAGGGTTGGACTACCTGGTAGACTTATAGAATGTAGAGAAACTGATCCTGCAAAACGAGAACTGTTTTTAGTAGAAGGTTTATCAGCAGGAGGAACTGCAGTTAAAGCAAGAGATACACAATTCCAAGAAATTTTATTTTTGAGGGGAAAAGTCCTAAATGTTTTCAAATCAAGGCTAGTTAAAGCTCTAAGTAATAAGGAAATACAAAGCATGATTATGGCTATAGGCACAGGGATAGGTGATGACTTTGACTTAGAGAAATGCAGGTATGGCAAAATAGCAATTTTGACTGATGCAGATGTTGATGGAGCTCACATTATGACTCTATTGTTAACCTTCTTCTATAGGTATATGAGAGAGTTAATAGAAGTTGGAAAAATCTACGTTGCAAAACCTCCACTTTTCAGA
>JAEOTE010000113.1 GCA_016839945.1 Candidatus Heimdallarchaeota archaeon
CCAGACATTCCAGTTCAAGGGCAGGATATAGAAATTGTTGCAATAGTTCAAGATAACAGTGATATTGCTCATGTAAGAATACACATTCTATTAGAAGGAGAAACTAGCTGGTTTGTAACTCATATGAGATGGTCTGGAGGTCAGAAATGGAAATACAATTTTGTGATCACTCATATTGAAAGTCAACCATTTATTTACTTTGTATCAGCAATAGATGTCCATGATAACTCAGCTAATAGTACCATTGAAATTGTATTTGTTCAGAGCAGTAGTCAAAATTTCTTTGATAATCCTATTGCAACAATCGCTATAAGCGCATTATCCGGAGCTCTTCTCTTGGGTATAATCTATGTTATAATAAAGATAATAACAAGAAAATCATTGAAGATCTTCTCTTCTTAATATTTTTAAAGAAAAAAAGAAAAAAGAGATTAACTTCTTATTTCTTGAATCCATAATGATCTAGGATAATCTACATAAGTATCTATATTGAGCCATAGAGCATTCTCTCCAGCTACATCAATACCAGAATACCAATATACTCCAACTGTGTAATTTCCTGCTGAAAGTGTTTGAGTCTTAAAGGTTATTGTGATATCTTCTGAAAAGAATCTAAAATCTCCTGTTGCAGGAGCTAAATCAACGAAATAAATCATTGATGTTATATTACCTACACCTTCTACTACAAGATTGATGAAAAAACTTACTGAGCCAGTAAAAATATCACTTAATTGTACTAACGAAAAACAGTCAAACAGAACAATCAAAGAAGAATTGCCTTGAGTTGTGACAGTTGTTTCTGTATCTGGTATCAAAAGGCTAGTTAGATTAGCATCAAAAAGAATTGCTTGAGTATCAAATTCCTCATAGATTGATTGAAGCAAAATATTCTCATCTGTAATCTCATCTTTCATACCTGGGTATAGAAGAGGAAGAACAAAGTAAACAACAGGGCTGATAACTAAAATAGATATTAATACGCTTGCTAAAATTGCTTTTCCTGACATAAAATCACTTTTTTTGTTTTAAGGATGAACAATCCTATCTTAGTGAAGCAACTGTTTCCTATTAAGTATTATCCACAATAAAACTAAAATAAGAAAATATTAATTCGCAAGTCTTACTGAGTCATCCAGACAATTCCAAAACAGTTGCTATTGTTGTTTGTGTTACTTTCTTCATGAAATGTTGTTTACAAGAAAAACATGAAGAAAGAAAATATTGAGAAAAGAAAAAAATACAATAGCTTTTTAACTTCTTTATCCATCTAGATATTTGGTGCAATTAATGAAAAAGAAGCATATTTGTTTTCTTCTTATTGCTATGTTTATGATTGCAATTCCTATACAGATTTCAGCTGTATCTCGAACAACAACTAGAAATGAAGATGATGGCACAGTATATACTCTAAAAGTCAATCACCCAAGTGTTTACAAAAATCTCACCCTATATGAACTATATTTAGAAGTCGAAGCTATTACTTTTGGAACTTTGGAAGGAGTTATTGTTGCTTTTTATGACATTAAAATATACATTACTTTCTCTGGAGATACATATTTTCACAATGATAGTGTAGCTCTCCCAGACATAAACTCTGAAGGGGGAACTAGTTCTATTACTAGGTCGTATAATTTATCAGACATTGCTGATGAGAGTTTTGTTCTTGCAACAAGTTTCTCTTTTAAGGGAAATAATACTCAAGGTGAAGATCCAAGTTATGGTTTAATATGGGTTCTTGGTATAATGGGAGTAAGAGAAGCACATATAGCAATTATAGCTCCGATTCTAGCAGTCATATGTTTAACATATCTTGCGCAGAAAAAAAGAAGAAGATAGTTAAGAAATAGAAGTAATAACACAAGAAGAACTACATGCTTCTATTGTTAATTAAACATATATTTTCTGTTTCACCTTTTGAATGGAATGAACATCAATTTACTTTTTATTAATATTCTTTGAACAAGAAGACAAATTTACTTAAATGGGAAGAGATTTAAATTTTGAAGACTAAATATAAAGGACTATTGATGTCTCTAAAACTTAAAGGTTATTATTTACCTCCTTCTTTTGAAGATTTGGAAAATAAACTAGAATTTATAGAAAGAGAATTACTTGATTCTACTCTTATAATACCAAAATATTTTAGTCCTGAAATAGCAGAGAAAATTGTTTTAAGATTAAAGAAAAATCATAAGAAAATAATGAATTTAGATACTGCAGAAATTGCTCAGATTTACAATAAAATAGGAGAAAAGTGGAGCACAAAAAGTGAATACTCAAAAAAGGATATTGCTCTTAAATATCTACCAACACTTACAAATTACTCATCAGAAATGATTCAGTTTTATCAATTTACTAGTATGGAACAGGTTAACAAGACTATTATTAAGAATCTTATTAATTATCGATTTCCACCAGAAGTTTTTCGAAGGTTTATCCAGATTCCCGAAACAAAGACATGGATACGTGCTTATTCGAATTTGTTTAATAAAATTAGATTAAAACGGATCATAGATTCAGAATTAAGAGAAATCAAACTTATTACATATATTACACCAAAAAATGTTCCAGGAATTATAGAAGCTATTGGAATCTTTCTTGGGCATATGATAAAGTCAACAGTTTTAGTCAAAACTCCCTATGAACAGCCTTTATTTGCCCCTTTGTTTGCTGAATCAATAAAAGAAATTTCACCAATCCTAAGTGAATCTATTGTAATAGTTCCTTGGAAAGGTGGGCACAAAAAACTTGAAAGAAAGATTTATTCACATTCTGATGTAGTTAGTATTGTCTCAAGTAATCGTACTATTAATATTATCAGAAAAGACATCAAGAAACTGAATAAAACAGGATGCGACATTAAAGGATGCTACCATGGTCAAAAATTTGGTCTCGACATAGTATCTAGAGAATATCTTATGGATGAAGAGGATGCACGAAAAGTTGCAGCTCTAATGGCTCTGGATGGTGCAGCTTATGAAGGATTTATGTGTTCAAGCCCTGCATTAGGATTTTTCGTTGAACAGGGTGGAGAAATAAATGGTTTGGAATTTGCTAAATTAGTAAAAGAAGAATCTAGTAAAATAGCAAAAATAATACCCCAAACTGAGAAATTTAGCAAAGATCGGGAGCTACAACTTTCAAAAATATTGACTCATCCAAAACTGAAAGAGGAAACATTTCATGAATCAAATGAAGGTTTTTCTATTATATATCACCCCAAATTTGAGTTAAAACCTATAGGTCAAAATAGACTACTGAGGATTTTTGAAATCGCTAAAATTGAATTTCTTATCAATAAATTAAGACCTTGGAGAGCATATTTACAAACAGTTGGTATCGCTATTCCAAATGAACGTTTGTTCGAACAAAAAATCGCGAAAAAACTTGGAAAAGTCGGATTTTCTAGCCTTCGAGTTGTTGGATCAGCATGCATACCTCGATTAGGGGAAACATGGGATGGAAGTTATCCAATCTATGAATATTATATACCTGATTTCGTACACTGGCAATCAATAAACACTGAAAATATTTCAGAAGAAATCTCAAGATTGTATTCCTTATTTCAAAAATTAATTACAAACGGAGTTTATAGTTAACAATTAAACAATAAATTCAAAAATAAAAAAGGAGGGGAATTTAAGAGAAACAGAATTTATCCACGATAAATTTCTTGAATTAGTAAAGATCGGTGATAGCTCATTGTAGGGTCATAGATAAAGAAATAATTTGTTCCTACTGCATCTTCTGTAGATCTCCAATAAACTGAAATATTATGTGTACCAGCTATAAGAATTCCTGTATCTAGATTGATAGTTAAATCGAAGGAAACATATCTGTAATCTCCAACCACTGGACCAAAATCATGGAATGCATGAATAACAGCTCTATTTCTAGTCCCTCCAACTACTAGATCTATTAGATACTCAGATTTTTCTCTCCATGCACCATTAAGATACATATGACCTACAGCAGAAAAAAGTATATTTAGACTTGAATCACCTTGAGTCTCTATAAGCCAAGTAGTATTAGGCATCATCTGATATGTAAGCTCATTGTCATAGATTAGTGCTTCAGAGTCAAAAAGAATATATTCAGATTGAAGCACAATTCCAGTTACATCATCAGTTACATCGCTTTTCATGTTAGGGTAGAGGACAGGTAATAAGAAATAAGTAGCAGGAGCTAAAATCAAAATCGAAACAATCACACTAGCGAAAAACACTTTTGCAGACATAATTATAACCTTTTCTTTGTATTTTAAACAACTAAAGTAATAGTGTATGACTTTGGTTATTAAATATTCTTCAAAAATAATAATTTTTGCAGAAATACTGGCTCTTTATATAATTAACAATGCTGAAATTTAGATTTCATTTCTTAAATAGAAGAGATATCAAGTCTATAAAGAATATCATGAATCCAATTCCACAATAACAATTACATCCTTCTAGAGATTGAAGACATACCTCAATTTTTATAGGTTCAAAATCATCCTGAGGGTATAAACCAGAATAACAGTATGTTCTTCCTTTTGTTACATTTAAAGTTCTCACAATCACTGCAAGAACTGTAGTAACTACACTCATACTCATAGTTATTGAACCTATTATACATAATGCTGTAAGTTCTGGATTATTAGAAAAGACTATCAGCATAACGAATCCACCTACGAGACATAAGATTATTAGAATCAATAGAACATTATAGATTATCAGTGATGGAATTTTTTTTACTTTCAAAGGTTTTTGTTCAAGTTCCTTTGCAGTAAAAACAGGACCTTTATTGCAGCATCCAGCTCTTCCTTCTGATGCAATTAATATGTTAACTCTAACAAGAGGAATTAGGGATATTAGAAATGCAATAATCAAACTAGAAACTAAAAATCCATAAGTAAGCCCATCATATTCAATCCATCTATTAGGATACAATCCATATATAATTGATGAAATTATAATTGCTAATACAAAAAAGAAATTTATTATCAGAATCGTTCTTTTACGCTTTTTTGAGGGTATCTTTTTCACTTTAGTAGAACCTTGAATTATTGCTTTTGATTCTTTCTCTTTTTTTTCTTCATTAGAAAGTGAGATTGGAAGATGTTTTTCTTTGAAATCAACAATCAAATCTGCTAAATCTTCTCCACAATATGTACAGTTTCTTTCTGAAGAAAGATGCTCCATTCCACAATTTGGACATAAAACTCTATCTGACATAACAAAAATACTATTCACATTTAGAAATAAAAGGTTTTTGTGATTATTTTGTATTGTGGAAAAATAAGGAGAGAAAAAGCTTTTGAGGAATTCTCTGCGAATAGTTTAATTACTAGATTTGTTCTAGACTATTTTGGTGATATATTGAAAAAGAGATATGCAATTTCTCTCATTTTGATTTCTTTTATGATAATTTCTGTTATGTTTATACAAGTTAAATCTGAAAAGAATAATCCAGTTGTGGAAGAAATAACAATCGAGTACATTCCATCACCTCAGATACTTATAGAGAAAGATGATGATTTCAACAACTTTGCATTCCCTGGAAATGGAGATCCAGATAATCCATATATGATTCAAAATCTTAATATAACTGCTCCTGGTTCATATGGTATAAGTATAAGTGATGTTACAAAATATTTTGAAATAAGAGACTGTTACATCTTTGCTGATGATCCAATAATCTTGGACACTGTTCTTAGTCTAGAAACTTATGTTGTTAATAATACTCTAAAATCAGATATTTTTTCAGGTAATGGATTACACATAAATCAGACAGATGATATTCTGATTCAAGATAACAACTTCTATAATTGTGCATATGGAATCTATATAGAAAATGCTATCAATCTAACGATATCTGAAAACTACTTCTATGAAAATTGGTATTCTATTCAAGGATTCCATTTTGTAAATTCTCTTATTGAACTCAATACATTTGAAAAAAATTATGCTTTTGAGATTGTCAATAGCGGCTTACTAGATATTTTTAATAACACATTCTTAAACCATCATCTTGGTTTAAGATTCAGTACTGTTGATAATACAGATCTTGTCGACAATGTGTTTATTGATACTATAGAGTATGCAATTTATTTTCATTCTGGTACAGATAATAAAGTTTATCATAATTATTTTATTAGGAATGCAATACATTACTTATCTCAAGTATATGATGATTCACACACAATTGGAAATGTTTGGCATTATGGAGGTGTAGGGAATTTCTGGAGTGACTTATATGAAAAAACAATCTACCCAATTGATGGTACAGATTATACTTATGATCTCTATCCATTTTACAATTCGGATAGTGATGAACTTAACGATTATGAAGAAGAGAAGATTTATTTCACTAATGCATATGATAGTGACACAGATAACGACAATATACCTGATGATTATGAAGTGAGAAATGGGCTCAATCCACTTGTAAATGATGCTTCAGGGGATGAAGATTTAGACGAACTTACAAATATTCAAGAGTACTGGTTTGGAACTTCACCAACCGATTCAGATAGTGATAACGATTTAATGAAAGATGGGTATGAAGTTGAACATTCACTTAATCCTCTTGTTGATGATCGAGACCTGGATCTAGACGCAGATGGTCTCACAAATTTTGAAGAATTTAATCTTGGTACTTTTCCAAATAAGATTGACTCTGACTCTGACGGAATGGAAGATAAATGGGAAGTAGATAACAGTCTTAATCCCTTAGTTAACGATGCCTGGGATGATCCTGATGAAGATTATTTAAACAATTTCATGGAATTCATCTATAACTGCGATCCTTCTAATAATGACACAGACGGAGACTCTCACATCGATGGTTGGGAAATAGCTCAAGGAACCAATCCTAATGATTCTTCAGATTTTCCTGATGAATCTATGACAACAGTAGAAAGTTCCTTTGCACTAATAGGAAGCATAGTATCGTTGATATTTATAGTTGGTTTGTGTCTAAGAAGAAGAAAAAGATAACCTTCTTCTTTCCTTTATTTTTCTATTTATGTTAAAAAAAATAAAAAGAATCTATCTAACAATCGCATCCTCCGCAGTCACAACCACCGCAGTCTCCACAACCGCCACAATCTCCGCAACCACCGCAATCACCACAATCGCCACAATCACCACATCCACAGTCACCACAATCTACACAACCCGAGCAATCACTACTACCACAGTAACAATCACATCCACTTAAATTACATCCATAACAGCAATTATAGAAAAATCCTCTTCTTCTAGGTCTAAGACATGTGCTTGTTGCTGAAGTAGCTATGAAAAGAAGACCGAATGTTCCTATCAAAGCAAAAATATATACTTCGTAAATACCTAAAACTAAAACATAAGCAATTAGACCAATAGTAGCAAGTAGAGAAAGAAAGCTGAAGATAGACATAGATGTTGTAGTCTTTCTTCTTGGAGGTTTTTCGATATCTCCAGGTCCTATATCACTAGGTCCTTGATGATAAACTCTTGAAGGTTCTTCCGGTTTAACACCTTTAGCAGGTCCTTTTTGTTGATATTTAATTGGAAGGTGTTTTCGTTTAAAGCGCAATATAACTTCTTCTAAATCATTGCCACAATTCTCACAAAAACGTCCATTTTTTTCGTGAGCTTTACCACAATTTGGACAATAAACGCCTTTCATTACAAATTAATTGATTGTTAATCACTTATTTATAAATTTGTACGAAGTTATATAAATAAAAAAGGGAATAGAAGTTCTTAAGAAGAAATCTTTTTAGTTACAATATTAATATGTAATTTTGATATTTCAACTTGAGGAGAAAAGATGAATCTTTGTTTAAAATCATTAGCATGTTTTTTAATAATGGTAGTAATTTTTAATCCTAATATCATACACTCAGATAATAATGCAATTTGGGGGGATTATGAAAAATCATATATCTATTCTTATGTTAAAGAAATCTACTTTTATGATGATTCTGGAAAAATAGCTGCAATTCAACAACATTCTAAAGAATATGATTTTTTTAATTTTTCAGTAAATAACAACATTCTTTTTTTCCGAACTTCTGATTATATGATTGTAGAACCTTTCCTTATTTACAGTACAATGGATGATTTAGGGAGACTTCTAACTTATAAATTTGATTTCAAACAGATAAATATGAGTAGTATTAGAATAGGTTATGTTTTTGATGAAGAAAACAGATTATACTATTTAGTAGATGTACATCTAAAGCCTTTTGCTAATTTCTTTGAATTCTCTTATCCTTTTGATTTGATAAATTTATTCTTAATTAATCAGATTTGGGATTATTTCTATGGTATATTTCTACCTACAAAATCACCTTTCTTTGGATTTAAAACCGATTACTCTAACCATGAAAATTTTAATTGTATAACTTTTAAAATCGAAATAGATCATAAATTTCGATATTCTGGACAAAAATATAATGGGTATGATATCAAAATAGAATTTACAGGTGGGACATATTTTGGTTATTCCGTTGTATTTGAAAACCACAAAATTGAATATAAATATTCAGACATGGGAATATTATATTATTTTAAGGATGAAGCAGAAATCTATACGAACATTAGTAATACTGAAAATCTTGAATACAAATATAACCAGTTAGTAAAACTAAGTGTTGCTGGAGAAAAAATGTTCAAATCAGATTCCACTTCTATTCTTATTTCTATTACTGCATTTTTTACGACTGTTATTACGTTAAATAAAAAGAAGCGAAAAAAATTTAGCTAGCAAAATTTACTTTTAGATTTGTGTTTGTATCTTTGAGAAATACAATTTATCTGCAATCTCCATCGCAACCAGGACCACAACATACCATGAAAAACAATATTCCCATTAATGCGTCCCAAAATCCACCACCACTATCCCTATATCTTCTTCTTCCTCTACGGTAATCATCTTGATAGTCAGGTTGCTGATGTGTACTTTGAGTTGTTCTATCTTGAATAGGACCACTATATTGAGTTTCAGCTTGATATCGAACAGGTAACTTCTTACGTTTATATTGCAAGATTACTTCTTCCAAGTCACTACCACAAAATTCACAATACCTTCCGTTTACTTCATGTTTACTCCCACAATTTGGGCAAAATAAATCTTGACTCATACAAGAAAACATTCACAAAACTAATATTTAAACGTAGAGTAATTGGTATGTAAAACATATATAGTCCAAAAAGAACTAATATTGAGTACTTATGCTAGATTCGTTTCATTCTCTTACAAAAACAGTTTCACAGATTCCGGTTATTTTTAAAGTAACAGAAGGTAAGGTCTTAATTGATGAACCTCTTTTTTATCATATAGTCAAATATCCTCAGTTAAGATGGTCTGATATTTATAAATTCATCATGCAAGGAACTTGTGGATGGATTCATCTCACTAAAATAGGCGATGAAGATCATTTACTAAATTTCTTGCAGAAGGAGATGTTAGAAGCTGAAGAACCATTTAAGGGAGAGGAACTTTTTGAATTATTAGATAAAGATACTAGGCTTACTAGAGTTAATTTAAGAGTCTGGAAAAAAGTAGAGGAAAATGACCATGAATCTCTTTGGCAACTAATGAAAAACAAGAAAATTGATTCAGCTCAATCTTTAGGTTTATTCATAAAGAGATGGAAACAGCTGATAAAATGGTTTAAAGAGAATACAATTAGCTGTCCAAAAGAGAACAAAGAAACCGTAAAAGAATGGTTATCACACATTCTTGAAATAGCTAAAAACTCAGAAAAATCTACTGATCTTCCTTTAGTGTCACATTCGGATAATTATAGGGAAATGTATAAACCAAAATACAGAGTTGTTTAGGAATTAATTTAAAAGAGAAAAGGAATAAGTGCTTTTCTTTCTTTTGGATAATCTGGAAATTCTTTTAGATACCATTTGTGATGCGATTTTGCTCTTGGAAATAAGTTAGCGAGTGTCCAGAAAACAAATAGCAATCCTGCCAAGTTCCACACCATTAAAGCCCATCCTATCCAGATTAAAATTTCTCCGAAATAATTTGGGCTAGAAATGAACTTATACATTCCTCCAAATGGAATCTTGTAACCTTTTTCACCAGGTTTTCTCAAATCTCTCAAAACCAAATCAGAATGACGGTTAATGATATAACCAACAATAAAGATTATCACACCTATTATAAATCTAGGATCTACTAACCAATCCGGAAGATACTGAGGACCTATACCTGTTTCTCTAGCGAAATGAAAAATCCATCTTACTTGTAGATATGTATTAGATGTATTAAAAATCAATCCGAATAATATGATTAAGAGAGGCATTCGTTTGTTAGTCCTAAGGAAGAAAGGAAAAATCAAATCTCGTTGAACATAATGCAAGCACCATAGAACGAATAGAACAATAGGTACTAATTCAAAGCTATAATCACTAACTACAAAGAGTACTACTGCGATCGCAACGGTTGGTGATTCCATTAGAATCCACCCCCATTTTGAAGTAATGGTCGGACCCCATCCTTTTCTTACATGTCGTCCATATGGAGCACTGACAAAGAATAATAGTATGAATATAGCTAGGGCAATTACAGCTGAAGCGATTAGTATGCCCCAATAGATAACAATCTCTTCCATCAAAGGGTTGTAATTCTAGCTTTTTTTAAAAGGTTTCCCCTAGACTAGTGAGAAATAAGTTTAAAATGTTGCATTCAAGAAGGAGATAGTATAGTGGGAAAATTCCATGTCATCTGATATTAATTTGACTAAGCTTTTCTGGAACGTTCAATTTATCTATGAATTAGTGCTAGCTCAAGAAGAACTTGAAGCATTTAACATAGAATATCAGATAGTCAATAACCTAAGAAGCTTTAATGTTTTTAACATTCCTGATGAGGAAGAATTCATTAAAAGGACTGCTTATTTTGAGGTAGTAAAAGGAGAACCTTCACTTTATTCAAAAATCACCAAAGCGAATCTTACACGCTCTATAAACCAATATTTAACACATTGGTATTATCCATACAAAGGAAAATTTCACCCTCAGATGATACGTGCATTACTAAATATTATGAAAGTGGAAAAAGGTGAAACAATTTTAGATCCTTTCATTGGTTCAGGAACTCTAGCTTTAGAATCCCAATTGATGGGAATAAATGCAATTGGAACAGATATCTCTGAGGTGTGTACACTAATTTCCAAAGTAAAAACACAATCTCTCAAATGGTTACCTAATATACAAGAAGAATGTGAAAATCTATCAAGTTCAATCGGTGATATTGTTGAGGATTCTGAAAGTAAAATCATCAAAGAAATTTCAAAATTAGTTGAAAGTATCAAAATTCAAGAAGTAAGGAATTTTTTCCTTCTTGCAAAGTTGATAGCTCATAGTGACAAATCCAGAAGAAGTAAGAAATCATTCAAAAAATCTTTTGAAAGTAATGCTGAGAAAATGATTGAATCTTTAAATATGTTTAATGAGTTACGCAATACTTATAATTTAGATCTAGGAGAGACAGAAATTTCGCAAGCAGATGTTAGAAACCTAAAAATACCTTCTGATTCAATTGATGGAATAATAACATCACCACCTTATTCTATTGCACTTGATTATGTGGAGAATGATAAACATGCACTCTCAGCTTTAGGTTATGATATAGAAACAATTAGAAATGAGTTTATAGGTTTGAGAGGATCAGGAAAAAGTAAAATTGACCTGTATAATCAAGATATGAAAATTGCTTATCAAGAAATAGATAGAGTACTCAAAGAGGACAAATATTGCACAATAATTATAGGAAATGCAATTTTAAACAAGAAAAAAATTGAGACAATAGAATTAACAATTGATATCTTCAAGAATCTGGGTTACACTCTAGTTAAGAATGTGGATAAAATAATCTTTGGATTATATAATATAATGCAGATGGAAAAAATTCTCATTTTTAAAAAAGAATAGATTTGCTTTATTTACTTCATTTTCTAATCTCACTGTACTTTTCAAGTATCAAAGATGCGAATTGTCTAGAAGTTATTCCAGGGAGATCGACTTGTAATGAATTGAATATCTGTTCAATTGATGTAGGAAGTGTGGTTTTATCTATTGCTAAACCAATCATTTCTTTTTCTAATTTATGTAATATGAAAGGAGGATTAATTGAGAAATCACCAGATATTGTAATATCTGCAAGTTTTTTTTGATCAAATTGAAGGAATAATTGAAATAAACCTCCTTCAAACTTTCTTTCAACATATGTGAAATATGTATCTGTTTTTATTTTCTGCTGAAAGAGTTCATCACCTTCTCTTTCTACGTAGTATATCCATTCTTTCTGTCTGTATAAGGCTTCAATTTCCTCTATTTTTTCAATTTCTTCTTCTAGAAGAGTTCCTTCAGTTAGTTTAACATTTATTTCTTTCTCAAAGAATTCAATGAACTTTTCAACAACATCTGTTTTTGAAGGTAATTTCTTAAGAAATGAACTGAAACTTCCCATTCTTTCTTCTAAAGATTTAGCTATTTTGTCTCGGAATTTCTCATCTGGAACTCTGAGTATTTTACTCATCATCTTTGAAGGAAAATTGAAAATAAAATTTCCAACTAATACCCTAGAATTCCCAAAAGATACTGCTCCATTTCCACTTATTTTTCTCCCATTTGCAACTATATCATTAATTGGAGAATATTCTGCTGCAATATTGAAAAATTGATATGTGCTTACAACTGGAAACAGGAAGAATTTATAGAATTCTCCAAGTTTCATGGGATATTCTTTTCCATTACAGATAACTTGGTAAAATACTTGATCTTGATCCAGATAGACTGATCCTCCTCCACAAGATCTACGTAAAAATGGAATATTCCTTTTCTCTAGATAATTTGATTCTATAACTAAATCCACGATCTGATGGAGTCCAATGCACACAAACGCTTTATTGGGCCAATTAATGATTAATGTGTTAGGTGTAGATAGTTCATTTTGTACTAGAGCTATCGCATGGTAGATAGATTGGGTCCGCTGCCAAGGAATTTCAGCAAGATTCAATAATCTCCATTCTTTCATGAAAAAACTCCTAAGATTGATTCTTTATTTTAGTCTGCAGTTGCCCATCCTGCTTCATCAGTTAAGAAGAAACAAACTTTACCAAGATTATCAAGAAGCAGCATTCTAGTAAAACTAGTTTGCATTGGTGTATTATTAATTTCTATTTCAGCATAAAATTGTACAGTTATCAGATATTCCAAAGTTGCTGCATATGTGGAATACACATCATGTATAGTGTGATTAACATCAGGATAGGAAGTTTCAGAAAAACGATATGATAGATAATCAACAGGAGTGAAAGCATAGAACAAATAAGTTCCGTTTACATATGTTGTAAATAATTCAGTATACATATTCTGAGTTTCTTCTTTTGTAGGTAAATTTGTGATATTCATTTCAAAAATAAAGAGATGAATTTTTTTACTAAATCCACCATATTCCCTCATACTAACATTTTGCATGAATAATTCTTCATTTATTAGAAGTTCTGTTAAGTTATTAATTTCATACAAATGCTCTGTAGTAGAAATATTATCCCAATAGTAAGAATCTCCAGTTATTTTTGCTGTTTCACTTAGATAGAGAGCACTTGATGAATCTCCATCGATTGCGTTCATGATAACTGAACTGTTGAATTGATTAATTCCTGGTGGTGCAGTACTCATTGAAATAAGGATTATTGGTAATCCTAAAAAACAGAAGCCAAAAAGAATTACAAAAGCATTATATGCAGTATTAGACATATTTAGATATTTGTAAGTTAATTATAAAAAACTATTCTTTTACTCTGAAAAATAAAAGAAAAAAGGGAAAGGCAAACTATTTTGGTTTCTTAGCTTTTGATATGAAATAGTAAGATGGAAGAACCACTGCAAAACAACCTACTGTTGCTAAAGCAAAATAAGTTCCAAGATTACCATAGAAGGTAAACCCACCCATATAGTTATCTGTCCAAACTTTACCGTCTTTCGAGAAACTAAAAACTACATTTGGCCAACCGCCACCAAATCTATGTCCTTCACCTACTTCAAACGCAACAAAAAGGTAGTCTTCATAGATTGTGATACTTGGTTCCATTCTATAATAACCATCAGAAACAGCTTTACTTATATTGAAGTATCTTGTTGGGGAACCTGAAATATCATCTAGTACAGCAGCCCAGAGGAAAATTTCTTCAAAAATAATATTCTGTGATAAGTCATATATGTCTATTAAGGTATCTTGAGCTGCAAGAACATAAGCATCTTCTAAGCCCCAATATGTTAAGCTTGGATGATAGAGCGTTAGATTCACTTCTGCATCATTTCTAGTATGAACAGAATCTATGTAATTTGTTACACCAGCAAAAAAAGTAAAATCAAGAGGACTAATTCTAGCTATTTTAACTTGATCTCGCATTAGATCAGTCATTGTGCAATAGAGTTGATTTCCAATTTCATCAAAGAAGAATTCAAAATCTATTCCATAAAAATTTGTATCAATAAGATCAAATGTGTCTATGATTTGGAAGTTGATAGGATTTATTGTCAAAACTTTTGTTGCATCTATGAAGGTTGGAGCTCTTTCATAACTGTAAGCAAGAACTAGTTGATTGGTAGAAGTATGAGAAGCGTCAAGCCAGTAATAGTTTAGAAATTGTGCAGAGGTATTATATAGCCATATTAAATCAGACCATGTTGCTCCATTATTATCAGAGTATGTAATGAAGAATGTTAAATTTCCATTATCCACTTGTTCTGCTGCCATAAAAACATAAGCAATTTCGTTTAAGTAAACTAATGCAGTTTGATTTATTAGATGAGTAGCATCATGATCATCTTGAACATAATTTAGTGGATATTCAATTTCGTAATTAGTTATGAGAGAATCGTTAGATTCAATAGTTTGAAATTCTGTAGGTGTATTTACACATCTTCTTGATCTTAAATCATTTGCAATTATTTGATCATTTGAAATTGTTGAATCTTTATAGACAAGAAGATGCTCGTCATTAATTGCTGGAGTTAAAAGTCCTTTAGTGCTAGAATGGAAAACTATACCTTGAGAAGTATAAGGTACCATCGATATTACTACAAAACATAAAAAGAAAGTTATAACTAATTTCTTCATCATTTTCATTCAGGAGACTCCCAAATTATTCTCTTTGCTCACCTTGGCTGAAGAATATATAAATTTTGTCAAGAAAATGCATTTTCTTATGAAATATCATGACAATGCTAGACTATCTCGAATCTGCCTTAATTCTTTAATTGGTTCGCCATTAAAATCATAATCTGTTGTTGAAATATCGAAAAGAATTAAGAAATCATTATGAGATAGAGCTAATAATTCAAAAATACCTTTCAATCGATCTTTTTTGTTTTCCCAATTTCCAGTAAGGATGTGAGCTTCATATCCGTTCAGATTGCTTATTTTGTAATCCTTTACTCTTATAATATCTCCCATATAATATTTAAAAACTAATCTTGCTCTTAAATCAGCTAAATAATCCAATGTTAAAGAATTATCCATATTAGGTTGCCAGTATATGAAAAACATCCTTGTTGGTTTTAATCTGATAAAAGGAACAAAACTTGTATAATCTAGACCTTTCAATAAATGAGCATAATAACTAGATGGGAAAGTGAGTGTACCTATTAATTCTATATTTGTTACTTTCCTTTTATTGGTTAGATCTAAATCAATACTAATCATTATGATAAAAATACTTCAAACACTGATATAGCTTACTAATGCTCAAAAAAAGATTAATAAGTGCTTAAGAAAGAAAAGCATTTTTCTCCCAAAAATTCTAAGGATTTTGCTTGTATTTTTTCTTAGAAAATGGATTTTTATATCGCTTTAGCAAAAGTGCATTTATTACTACCGAAACTGATGACATTGCCATTGCTAATCCAGCTAATTCAGCAGGTAATAGAAAACCAAATGGTATAAACAAAATTCCTGCAGCTATGGGAATGCCTAATGTATTGTAAATGAGTGCCCAGAAAAGACCTGATTTTACTTTTCGAATTGTTTTCTTACTCAGATCTATGGAGGTTACTACATCTTTCAGATCATCTTTTACTAGTACGATGTCTCCAGCTTCAATTGCTATATCAGTTCCAGAACCAATTGCAATTCCAACATCAGCTTTAGCTAAAGCTGGACTGTCATTAATTCCATCACCTACAAAGATTACCTTCATATTCTGGTTTTGATATTTAGTAACAATTTCAACTTTTTCTTCAGGTAAAACTTCAGCATGAACTTCGTCAATACCAACTTCATTTGCAATAGCTTTAGCAGCTTTATAATTATCCCCACTAACCATTATAATTCGCAAGCTCATTTTCTTAAGTTCATCAACAGCTTGTTTTGATGTAGGTTTGATTGTATCAGCTATCGCTACAACTCCAAGAACTTCCTCTTCTGTCATTAGAATCATTGTAGTTTTACCTTGTGTTTCGAATTCTTCCATTTTTTCTTCTACTTGAGTAGGGATACTATAATTGTATATTTCTGCAGCTTTACGGTTTCCAAAAATATATTTCGAATCATTGATATTAGCTTCAATTCCTTTCCCTGGAAAAGCTTTGAAATTTATAATCTGTAGGAATTTTGTTTTTTCTTTTTCTGCTTCTTTTATGATAGCTTTTGCAATTGAATGTTCTGATCCTTTTTCCAAGGAAGAAGCAACTTGGAGAATATGATTTAGTGAGTACTTATCATGAAAAGAGAATATATCAGTTACTTCAGGAGTTCCTTTAGTGATGGTTCCTGTTTTATCAAGAAGAATTATGTCAGTTTGACGAGCTGCTTCAAGAGCATCACCTGATTTAATCAAGATACCATTTTCTGCTCCTAAACCTGTCCCAACCATTATTGCAGTTGGAGTAGCTAATCCTAAAGCGCAAGGACATGAAATAACTAAAACAGTAATTCCAGCTAAGAAAGCAAATAGAAAAGTTGACATACCATCTGGTAAAAGTGTTGTACTAACAACATTGAAATTAAAAAGCAAGAACCATATTGAGAATGTGATTAAAGCTGTAAATACAACAGTAGGAACGAAATATGCAGAGATTTTGTCAGCTAATTTTTGAATTGGAATTTTAGATGTTTGTGCATCTTCTACCATTTTGATTATTTGGTTTAGTGTAGTATCCTTCCCAATTCTAATAGCTTTCATTTTTACAAAACCATTTTCAACTATAGTTCCCCCAATCAATTCCTGATCTTTATCTTTGAAAACAGCAACACTTTCTCCTGTGATCATAGATTCATTCACATATGTTTCTCCCTCAATAATAATACCATCAACTGGAACACTTTCTCCAGGTTTGATTAAACAGATATCTTCAAGTTGAACATCATCAATTTGTAATTCTATTTCTTCTCCATCCCTAATCACAATAGCAGTATCAGGTCGAAGTTCAATAAGTTTCTTGATTGCTTCTGATGTTCTCCCTTTTGTTACTTCTTCTAAGAATTTTCCTAGAAAAATAAATGTCAATAATATAGCTGAGGTTTCAAAAAATACTTCACCATGATATGAAGGAACAAAATATGGATAAATTAATGAAAAAAGACTGTAGAAATAAGCAGCACTTGTTCCAAGTACAACTAATACATCCATAGATGCACTCTTATTTACTAAACTCTTCCAAGCAGCTTTGTAAAAAGGATATGCAATAACAAACTGTATAGGTGTTGTTAGAAGTAATTGTAGAAAATTAGAAAAAAGCATCCCTTCAAAAATGAAAAATTCTTGTTGCCATTGAGCAAAAGCTGGAAACCAAAATCGAAAAGGTCTCATATGACCCATTGCAAAAACAAAAACTGGTAAAGAGAAAAATAAACTAGCAAGAAATCTTCTTCGCATATCAATAAGCTGTTTATTTTGTAGAAATGAAACTTTATCTGTTTCAAAAGAAGCTTTGTATCCTGCAGATTCAATGACTTTGATAATTTGTTTTTCTTTAACTACATCAGGATTATAAATTAGTTGAGCATTATGACTAATCAGGTTAACAGCTGCAGATTCAACACCTTCCAATGAAGTCAGAGCTTTCTCTACTCTAGTTATGCATGCAGAACAATGCATGCCCTCAACATTAATTGTCTTTTTAGTTTCTTGATCCAAAATATCATTTCCTTTATTCAATTAACAAAGAAATGATTTTGTGATACTATTGTGTTTTAGCTTTATATCCTGCGTTCTCAACAGCTTCTATAAGTTTCTCAGGAGAAGTTTTAGAGGATTTATATTCAATACTAGCAATATTTTCGTCTAAACTTACATTAACAGATTTTACTCCAGAGGTTTCCTTGAGTGCTTTAGTCACTGTCATCTCACAATGCGCACAAGTCATTCCTTCAATAGATAGTGTTATTTCTTCCATTTATATCAAGATAAATAACTAAACTGCTTTTAAATATTAAGTGGTTTTACAAAAATTACTAAAGAATCATGGCTGAAAAACCAAGAGCAATAAGCATCATTTTAATCTTTGAACTTGTTATTTGGAAAGGATCGATTTTGACTTTAACCTGCTTATCTACAAAATTTACTTCAGATGTTTCAATTCCTGCAGTATATTTTAGTGCAAGTTCTATTTTCTTTGCACATTTCTTGCAGTGAATATTTTCAATCTCATATTCTATTATCACGTTCATTGCTCTCATAGTAACAACAACTTAAGCTGTTTTTAAAATACCTATTGGACCATAATATTTCATTTACTTCGATTTGATTAAATTCTGGTTTATCTTTCTCAGTGAACTCTTATGAATTTTTATCTTCTTTCTGTCATATGTTATCAAACCATTAATTTCCCCTTCAATATCTGTGATTTGAGTATAAACAGCTGCTCCTAATCCTTTGGGTTTTAGTTCTTTCACTTTTTCAATCAAATCATTATATTTCTCCTTTAGTTCTTCTTTGTACTTGCATTTTTTATAACCCCATTTGAATTTCATATCCCAAGTGTTTTTCTCTATCAAGAATGCTAAACCTCCGAATTCTCCTAAAACAGCTGTTCTTTCTTCTTCAATTTTTGGCATTTTTGGACCAGGATATCTATGAATATCTTTTATATCTCCTAAACCTTTATCCACCCATCCACTAGCATTATTGATTAATCTAGAAGAGTCGAGTTTTTTAATAGAATTCACAACTTCAGCTGTTTTAAACTGTCCCCATCCTTCATTAAATGGAACCCAACAGATAACAGAGGGAGAATTATAAAGAAACAAGATCATTTCTCTGAGCTCTTGGTGATAGTTGATTTGGTTTTCTTCTTTAATTCGACCAAAAGGCAAGACAAATTTCCCAGCTGTGAGTAAACCAAAAATACCAGAAAAAATACTCCCTCCATTTGGCATATCCTGCCAGACAGGAACCCCCATAGTGTCACAATGATAATACCATCGTGCTGGCTCTACTTTAACATGTTTTCTTATCATATTAAATCCAAAGTCTTTTGTCTTTTCTATATCATAACGAAGAGCTTCATCAGTTGGAGCTGTGTATAGACCATCGGGAAAATAGCCTTGATCTAAAGAACCATATTGGAAAAGAATTTCATTATTTAATGCAATCCTTGGAATACCTTTCTCATCCTTCTTGATGCTTATTTTTCTCATTCCGAAATAGCTTTTAACTTCGTCAATGATTTTGCTTTTACGCATCACTCTAAAGATAATGTCATAAAGAAAAGGATCTTCACAACTCCATAATTTTGGATTTGGAATCTTCAAGCAGATTGAATCATTAATCTTACAAATTTCAGATGTTATTATTTTTCTACCTTTCTTAATCGTTATTTCAATATTATCTTGTTTTGGAACATTTGTACCATAGAATAGAAGATCTATACAATCATGATCAACATCTGGAGTGATTTTAACATTAGCCATTCTGCTTTTAGGAACTGATTCTAGCCAAACAGTTTGCCAGATACCAGAAACAGCTGTGTAAAATGCTAGAAATGGACTAAGAGTTTGCTTTCCTCTTTCCTGAAAACCTTTGTTTGAAGGATCCCAAACAGATATAGTTATCTCATTTTCTCCCTCATTTAGATATTCAGTTATATTGAAAGAAAAAGGAGTATATCCACCTTTATGAGTACCTATCTGTAAGTCATTTATCCATACCGAAGTTTCCCAATCTACAGCTCCAAAATTAAGTAAAACCTCTTTATTAGTCCATGAATCAGGAATTGAAAAATACCTTCGATACCATAGTTTTTGATTTGGCTTAAGTTTCTCCTTTACCCCAGATAATGCAGATTCTATTGGAAAAGGAACAAGGATTTTACCATCAAATTTTCTTACAAAAAGCTCTTGTTTAGGAAGAATCGCATAATCCCAAAGACCATTGAGATTAATCCAATCTTTTCTAGCGAATTGTGGTCTAGGATATTTTGGTAAAGGTTTCTTAGGGTTTACATCTTTTGCCCACTTGCTTAAAAGATCTCCTTTAACAACTTCCCATAAATTGTCAGCTGATTTTGACAAATTACCACATTCTAGAATGTTCTAAAATATAAATTAGAGAATTTTACTTAATATATGTAATACGACTATATTATTGGAAAGAATAAAAAAAAGAGAAATTAAACTTCAAATTTATAAGAAACGTCAAGATTCCCAGTGAAAATATTCAGAAATTGAGTTGAGCGTTGATCCTCAGGAATGTTTTCTTTGTCCATTTCTGCTTCTATCTCTTTCTTTAGTTTTTCAATTTGATTTAGGAATGAGAATATCAACTCATTCATCATAAAAACATGTTTCCATTTACTTATCTTAATATCAGAGACATAAACACTAATATCCATTGGAGGAATTTTTATTTTCTTAGCAATTTTATCCTTACCCTCAGCTTCAACTAACTTAGCTAGTTCAGTAATTTGGTTGATTGTTTCATTAATTATTACATTCTGCAGATTAGAAACAAAGCTGAAATAACTCTGAGTTGGGGGAATGCTTGCTAATTTCTCAGGTTTAAGAAGCTCATTAACAACTAATTCATAAAGAACGTCGTCAGGTGTATCTCTATATTCTTTGAATTCTTCAGTGTATCTTTCAATTTGATTCGCCAACTCTTGCATATATTCTTCATAAATTGCTTTTGAATGAGTTGATAATTTATAGAATTTACCCCAACTGTCCTCAGATTTTTCACTGTCAAAAACAATTATGCCTTGATCTTTTAATTTTCTTATATATCGTAGAGTTGTGCTTTCTGGCTTATTAATCATTGTTGAGATTTTCTTAAGATTCAAAGTTTTGTACCAATGAAGAGCTGTAACTATTCCTAATTCGGTTTCATCTTGAAGTAAAGTATAGAATCTGTTTTTAATTTCCTTATAATCTTTTGTTTTACTCATTTTAAACCTAATTATCATAGAATCTTTTCATTTAAAAAGTTTTTCTATTATGAAATTAATTTCAAAATGACAGAAATATTTATAAATATCTTTGAGAAAGAATATTTCAGAAAGAAAATACTTCCACAATGGAAGTAATTCGAAAATGGAAGTGTAAAAAATGGTTGAAAAACAAATAGAAACAATGGAAGAGGTTGAACAGAAAAAACCTAATGCCTTTGTTTTGCTAAAAAACAGAGATTTTTCCGCTTTGTTTATTGGTGGTTTTATCTCAAATATTGGAAGTTGGTTTACATTCGTAGCCGTTGTTTTCCTTGCTATTGAAATAACAGCTCATCTAACACCAACTGAATCTACACAAGCAGTTGCTTTATTAACAACTTGTTCGTTATTACCAATGCTAGTACTTGGACCTCTAGCAGGAGCATTAGTTGATAAAGTTGATAGAAAGAAAGTGATGGTTTTTGCAGATTTCTTAGGAGCTTCAGCAGCTGTAGCTTTATTCTTCTCTACTCAAATGTGGCACTTGTATTTATTCATGATTTTCAATTCATCAGTCAGACAATTTTTCTATCCCGCTAGGACAGCATCAATACCTAGAGTTGTAAAGCAAGAACAATTGTTATCAGCAAATGGATTCATTCAAACAACTAACCAAATTGCTAGAATGATAGGTCCACTTTTAGCAGGTTTCATTGCTGCAGGATTAGGACTAAGAATAGCATTCCTCTTTGATGCAGCCAGTTACGTTGCTTCAGCTATATTGATAATCATTATAAAAACAAATCTTAAACCTCCACAAAATGGTGAAAGAGTAAACGTGAGAAGCGTTCTTGTTGGAATGAGAGATGGATTCAAGATCACTTTTACTGATAAAATAATTAGTTTTCTTGTTATATCATTTGGAATTACAATACTTGCAGTAGGAGCGATCGACCCAGTAGCTGTTCCATACTTAAACTTTGTATTTGGATTAGGGGAAAAAGATTTTGGGATACTTATGAGTGTTTCAGCTGTAAGTGGAGTGATTGCAGCAGTTATACTATCAATTAGAGGACAACTGAAGAATAAACTAAGATTCATGGCAATATCTATATTAGCTTTGGCTTTATCTGTTGCAGTGTTATCCTTCTCACCATTTGTAGTAGCACCTATAGTTTGGCTCTATCTTGGATTATGCTTGATAGGATTTACTAATGTAGGATTCAGTATACCATTTGCAACTTTACTCCAAACAATAGTGAAGAATGAAAACTTAGGCAAGGTTTCTGGAATTATTGATATGATTATGACTGCAGCATCCTTAGTAGCATCTTTACTTGCTGTTGCACTAACTGGGTTCATATCCATCAGCATATTATTAGGAATAGTAGCTGCTATTGTCCTAGTAGCAGGTATTGGATCACTAGTTACAATAAAAGTGAAAAACCTAGAAGGAATTGCTCAAACTAGAGAACAAGAAATGAAGATAGTTACAGACTCAAAAGAGGGAATTCCTGAATCAATTATCAAAGATAAGGAAATATCTGAAACTCCAACCTTAATCCCTTCTACAGATTAATTTTTTTTCCTTTTTTTCTTTATTTTAGAGTGTGAATTATTGAGCTTTAACCAACTGGTTTAATGATATATCTTCTTCTTTTAAAAAAGAAATTTCTTAGTTATGGATTCAAAATAGATAGTTTAACTATTTAGTTTATTGTTTAAGAAAGTATTTAATAAAAACAGTGCGAATATGCTTTTGGTGAATAGAAAATGAAAGAAAGAAGATATGAATTCCTAAAAAAAATAGAAGCAGAAGCACCCTATTGGTCACTGTGTGGTCACACTTGCTCAACAGTCTATTATAGAGTGACCAATCGAGTAAACACAGAGCTCCTAAAGTGATGTGAAATGAAAGATAAAAAAAGCAAATTCATCCGAAAGATCGAAGTAGAAGCACCTTATTGGTCTTTATTTGGACATTGTTGTTCATCAGTCAGCTATCTTTTAACCAGTCAGGATAAGTTTATTGTATCTAAGGTGTATTGAAATTGGAAGCAGCTCAAAAGGATCCAGAAGAATTTTCTACTGAGATAGTAGAAGAGAAGAAGAAGGTTAAAGCCTTAGGTTTACTTAAAAAAAGAGATTTTTCAGCTTTATTTCTGGGAGTTTTTATTAGCAATGTAGGAAGTTATTTCACAAGCATTGCTATAATTTTCCTTGCACTGGATATTACTCAAAACCTCACAGCTGCTGAAGCAACCAGGTTAATTGCTCTAATGACAACCTTTGCTTTAATACCAGTTTTTGTATTAGGACCATTGGCGGGAGTTTTAGTTGACAAATTTGACAGAAAGAAAGTTATGATAATTGCAGATATCTTTGCTGCTGTTGCAATAACATCATTAATATTTGCATCAAAAATGTGGCATCTGTATCTAATCTTCTTTTTAAATTCCTCTGTTAGACAATTCTTTTACCCAGCAAGAACTGCTTCCCTACCAAAGATTGTTAATCAAGAGGAATTGCTTTCAGCTAACGGCTTTATACAAACTTCTGCAAACATTTCTCGTTTAATTGGACCATTATTAGCAGGATTCTTAATTGAATTCTTTGGATTAAGAGCAGCTTTTATAGTTGATGCTGGAACTTTTATTTTCTCAGCTATAATGATATTAGCTATTAGAGAAAATCTCAAACCAAAGGATAATGGAGAAAAAGTTACTGTAAGAAATGTAGCTACTGGTCTAAGAGATGGTTTTAAGATTTCTTTTGGAGATAAAATAATTTCTTTTGTAATTATTCTATTTGCTTTTACAATATTATTAATTGGAATGATAGATCCACTAATTGTACCTTATATGAATTTCGAGTTTGGTTTAGGTGAGAAGGAATTCGGGATGTTAATGAGTTTTAGCGCAATCTCAGGAATAATAGCAGCTGTAATTCTATCAGTTAAAGG
>JAEOTE010000007.1 GCA_016839945.1 Candidatus Heimdallarchaeota archaeon
ATAACGGTATTCTCTGTTATCTGAACCATAATATCAAAAATACAATAATCTAATATTAATAAAAATACTTCGTAAAATTTCTGTTTAGTTTTAATAATCCAAGATAAATATAATTTCAGTGAATTTGCTTGGTTAAGATTATTTTACTCTATGAATCTGAATGCTATAATTGTGGTGTTAAAGCAAAATTTGCTTGTTCGTTATGCGAAAAACCTCTATGTGGGAGATGTATAAGTAGAGAAAAGAAAGATCTTTTGAACAATATACTAATTCCCTCTGGTTTATGTAAGGATTGCATTAGAGATAGAGTAGATGATTACAATCAAGGAAATTTTAATCCCCTTTCTGAAGCAGTTACTATTTATGTTACTGAACCATCACACATGAAAAGAATCAAAATCTCGAGAAAAGATTAAGAATAATAGAATAATATCTCTTTTAGAATTTACATATGACTGAAAAAATTGAAAATAAAGTAATCCAGAAGAAAATCTTAAAAGAACCTATTATGTGGAAGTTTCGGCTTTATGGCTTCTTTAAAAATCTAAGATTCTTTGAACCTTACTTAATTATCATGCTCTATGCTTATCTTGAAGGTTTTAATTCTGAGTTTATTCTTTTCAAAATAGGTCTGATTTTTCTAGTACAAGAAGTGTTTACTTATGTTTTTGAAGTTCCCTCTGGGATTATAGCTGATAGATTTGGAAAGAAGAATGAATTACTCATCTGTTTTGTATTTTATATTATATCTTTTGTTCTTTTTTTCGTAGGGCTAGGTCAACCAATGAATTATTTCTTTGTAGTGTTTCTAGCAGCTGCTTTCTATGGTTTGGGTGAATCTTTCCGTTCTGGAACACATAAAGCAATGATTCTAACATGGATGGATAGAAACGACTATCAAAATCATAAAACCTTCGTCTATGGTAGAACACGTTCTTGGTCTTTAATTGGTTCAACAATCAATGGTGTAGCATCAATATTTCTGATAATATTTGTTCCTGCAACTCAATGGGTTTTTCTAATAACAATCATCCCATATTTATTGGATTTTACCCTCATTTCTACATATCCTTCCTACATGAATGAAAAGATATCTGATGGAAAAGGATTCTGGAAAGATATAGGAGGGGGGTTCAAAGATATGTATTTGGCATTTAAAAATAAGAGGTTACTCAAAGGTATTTTCTCTTCGTCTAGTTATGATGCAGTTTACAAGAGTTTGAAGGATTATATTCAACCAATTATCAAAATTTACATAATTTTAGTTATAGCAAATCTTGGATTGAATCTTGAAAGTTGGAATCTTAGTGAGGACAATTTTATCGCCATAGTTCTAGGAATCATGTATTCTATTTTTTATCTGATTTCCTCATTCTCTTCTCGAAATGCATACAAGGTTAAAAATTGGACTAAGGGAGCAAAAACTGCAATGGATATACTCTTTTATCTTTTTGCAGGGATTCTTATTCTAAATTCCTTATTTATTTGGTTAGAATTGCCTATCGTTGTAGTTTTTCTTTACCTATTTATTTATGTATTCGAGAATATCAGAAGACCTCTTTGTGTGGATTATCTTGGTGATATTATGAAAAAAGAGCAAAGAGCAACAATACTAAGTGTAGAGGCTCAATTTAAATCAATATTAGTTTTCATTTTTGCTCCTCTTTTTGGATTGATAGCAGATTTTTCTATACCAGGATTGTTTGTCGGAATCGCAGTTTTGATGGTTTTAGTCAACTTTTTCCTACTCTCAGGAGATAAAAAAGAAGAGAAAACGAAAATAGAAGAAGATTTAGAAGCTTAACTTTCAATTTCCTTTGTATCTACCCCAGCTTGTTTTAAGTGATGTACATCATGTCCCCACAAAGAATAAAAGTTTAGTAGCCTTTCATCATCTTGAAAATAGTTTTCAATAATTCTTTCATAGATACCAATTAGCTTATCTCTTGTATCTTGGAATTTTTTTACAGCTTCTGATGAGGAGAGTTTTTTGTTCTTATCCAAAAAACTTTGATTAACTTCATCTAAATCTAAATCTTCAGGGAAGTATTCAGTCCATATAAACGGTTTTCCAGCGATGATATGTTCTGAAACTTTGATCATTTCCTCGTCCCATCCTTCCAGATGAAGAGCTAATTCTCTTTTACCCCAACCATTAGGAAGATTTGTATCTTCTGGAAGTTCCATGAAGGTTTTAGTTGTAAGCTTAAGCTTATCTGTCGAAACCATAGCTTGTTCTTTTAATTTTTCCATAACAAAATTTGATACTGGACACTTAAGAATTTTTTTTAATTTTTTTAAAAAAATAAAAGTTTTTAAGCTAATATTATCCATTCATTGCAAATATCTTTCCTATTTCTGCAGCCCAGTTTTCTACATCTTCTAAATTTCTGTTATCTGAACGGAAACTAGGCAGCTTCCCTGATGCTTTTAATAGCCAAATATGAGGTATTTTAGATTTGGGAACTCGTCCCCCAAAAGCTTTCATAGAAATTGGTTTAATGTGAGGATATTTACCTACTATATCCTTTAAAAATGCCTTGTATGCCTGTTTATACAGCTTTTTTTCTCCTGCGAATCCTGCGCAAACAAATATAGCTATTTTCTTCCCTTGAAAATCTTTTTTTAGGAAAGTTTCTGCATTGTTTCCCCACTTACCATGAAAAATGCAACTACCAATGACAATATTCTCATATTTTGAGGTATTTGGATGTTCTTTCTTCTCTTCAAATCTATGTAAATCAACTTCAAGATTGTATTCATTTTCAAGAACTTCAGATATCAGAGAAGCAGCTTCTTTAGTAGAACCATATAATGTTTGATAAGAAACAAGTGTTTTCCCCATTAATGTCACTTCTATGAACAACGAGTCTGAAAATGCTTTTAATATTTAGCATTTTACAAATTTTCTAATGCCTGAAAGGACTAATGACTATTTTTGATACACCTAATATTTAATAAGTAGATTATTCATCGTTAATCATTAAGATTATTACAAACAGATAAAATTGGTGACTTTAAATGAATGAAACATTAATTGTATATGGAACAAGATATGGTGCAACAACTGAAGCTTGTGCTGAAATACAAAAAATACTTGAGAATGAATTCAAGTTTCATGTTGAAATTTGGGATCTTAAAGATTATCGTGCATGTCCCGATTTAAGTGATTTTGAGAACATCATTATAGGTAGTGGCATAGAGTATGGGAAATGGGTTGAAAATACAGAAAAGTATCTTAAAGAGAATAAATTTGAAGATAAGAAATTAGCTGTATTCATTTCTTCAAGTTATGCTGGAGAAGAAGATCTCTATGATTATGCAAAGAAAAATTTCATAGATAAAATACTAGAAAAATATCCACATATCAAACCTGTTGCTCAAGCTGCTTTTGGAGGAAGAATTCCAAAGAAAGAATTACCTAAAATTGCAGATGAAAGGCTTTTAGGCAGATTACCTAAATTTCAGATAGATAATAGAGATTGGGATAAAATCCGAGATTGGGCTCGAGAATTAGGTAAAATCTTTACTCAATAGAAATTTTAAACAAAATTTCTTTTTTTATCATTCTTCTTCCTTTTTTCGAAGAATTTCAGCTGAAACAAATTTTTCTCCATCAAAAGCAAGTCTTACACCTTCACAGGTATCAAGAGGTTTACCCCAAAAATTATAGTCTATGTTTGGAAGACATCCTATTACACATATCTCTATTAATCCTCCATGACTCACAATAAGTATTGATCCTTTTTCTGGTAATTCCAAAACTAGAGATTTAATAAATTCAGTCATTTCTTTTGAGTATTCAGCTGTTTTACCACCATTTTGAATCACTTCAGCATACTGAGGAAAACTTATTCCCCACTCTAATTCTTCTTCTAAACCTTCAGGAGTCTGACTAATTTCATCATATGTTTCATCTATTGCAAAACCCATTGCAACAGCTGTTTCAATAGCTCTTGGTGCTGTACTGGCTATAACTCGATTGAAGCCACCCATTTCCTTGCCTGTCTCCTTTGCTAAATTCACTCCTTCTTGGTTTAAATGGGGTGAAGGTTTTACCCGAATTGAATGTCTTCTAAATTCAACAATTTTCATTACTTTCACTTTTTAGTTAGAAAAAATGTAATAAAATCTTTTTGGATTGCTTTATATATCCTAACAATTTCGTTTAATCAACTCTTATTTTGGTGGATTTTTTCTCTTTTTGTCTTTTAGAATGAGAAGAAGTGATTAAAACATCATTTTTGCGTAACATCTTTATATTTGAAAGATAATTTAACTATTGAGAAAGTAAAAATGTCGGCTAAAGAAGAAAAAGCAACTGACTTGACAGACACAATCTTGCACTGCTCTACTTTAGTATGTGACACATTAGTAAGAATGGCAGATATGGTTACATTATCTCTACTTTATCATCCTGGGATGGAGGAAAGAACTGTAAAGATGAAACAATTATACGAGAATGTGATAAATTTCATTGATGATATCACTTCTTCTATATATCAACCTCAAGATAGTTTAGAGCTTTCAATTAACCAGTATGATCCTATTTTCTTTCATCTAAAGAATGTTTCAAAACTTATGATTGATCTAATAGCTCTTCTATCTCAAGAACACATAGAGATGCAATTACAAACTATGGAATATTTTTATAACATGAATAAATTCATCTTGAATTGTATCAATATCCTTAACAGCTTAGTACATGCTAGTTTGCAGGATATCCAATTCTATGATAAAACTGAAATAACCAATGTAGAATTAGGCGCAAACGAACTTTATAGATTATTACTCCGTGATTTACCTGCAAGTGCTAAAGAATGGAAAAGTGCTTTTACTTTATATTTAGTAGGAGAGAAAATGAGTGCGATTGTTTTTCATTGTTGTGAAGCTGGAAAGAAAATTTATGCAGCTCGTTTTGCAGCAATTGGATTAAAAGAACCAAATAAACCTGAAGAATAAAACTGCAAAATAGGACACTTTTAATATATTTTTGAAAACAATTTCTTGAGCTATATGGAAGTTTCTCGATATCAAATCGAACCTCAAATAGAGATTATTGATGCTCAACCAATTCTCTATTTGGATGATCTAAAAGCTATTGTCTTGGCAGATCTTCATTTAGGAATAGAGGCAATTATGTCTGAAGATGGTTCTTTTTCTCCATATAATCAAACAAAGGAGCTAACAAAAGTAGTCATTGATTATCTCCGTTTAATTAAGCCGAAATTACTAATTCTAAATGGAGATATCAAGCATAGTTTTCATGAGCCTACAAAAATGGAAAATAGAGATGTTAAAAGCTTTTTAGAAGCTATTTCACTTTATGTAAGAGAAATTCATATTATTAAAGGAAATCATGATCTTTTTTTGAGTTGGGCAATTAAAGATATTGAGAATATAACCTTCCATGCAGAAAGTTTCTCAAGTGGACAATATTATTTTTCACATGGAGATAAACAGCTACCAGAGAGTTTACCTGAAGAGGTTAAATATGTAGTAATTGCTCATGAACACCCGATTTTTTCATCAAAAGTTAACAACCTGCAGAAAATAAAAGCTCCAACTTTTCTTTTAGGTCCTTTAAATAATACAAAAGCAAAATTAATCGTTTTACCTGCTTTTTCAAGTTATTCAGTAGGTACACCTATTTACCCTTATTACAAGGATAATTTACTTTCACCTATACTGAAAGAAAATGCAATTCTTCCCGAATTCGAGCTTTTCGTGCTTGATGAAAAGAAAGAAGTTCTACATTTTCCATCATTTAAGCTTTGGTACAAATGAAAGTTCCACTTTTTCACAGAATAATTTTATAAATCCGAACCGTATAACATACACATTAAAGGTAAATAGCTGTAAGATGATAAGAATGCCAAAAAAAGAGAGTTTTCGACCAACAATTTGTATTTTTCCGTGTCCTGTTTGCGTAATTGACAGTGATATAGATTTGTTTGAAGAAGTATCTCGTTCAACCTTTTACTGTAGAATTTGTAGCAGAGTTTACATCTGTAAATTACCTTTAGGTTCAATTAATGTAGGAGAAGAAGTTCGATATATATGCCCAATTGATCATACAGAACTAGAAGAATCACCTTTTAGATCAAAAGAAATAGAACTCCTTATAGAAAAAGCTAAAGAAGGGAAGAAGAAATAATTTTTTGAGATAGATGGATTCAAAGAAAGACAAATATCCTAAAGTTATTCCAATTGATATCAATGGAAATATTTCTATCGCTAAATTAGTAGAAGAATTTAAATCATCTGGAGTCTTTGGCCCAGGTAGAATAGCAAAAGCTGTAGAGATATATTCTGATATGATTGAAGAAGAATCAACCATATTTTTAGGATTAGCAGGAGCTTTAGTTCCTGGAGGGATGAGAAATATTATCACAGATATGATAAACAAAAACATGGTTCATGTGATAGTAACTACAGGAGCAAACGTTACTCATGATATAATCGAAGCTGTAGGAGGGAAGCATGTCCGTCAAGTAAAATATTCTTCTGATCAAGAATTAAGAGAAAAAGCAATAGATAGAATTTATGATGCATTTGTTGCTGATGAATCGTTCATGAAATTAGAAGATCATATCCAACCAATTTATAGTAAAATTTTCGAGGATAACAAAGACGAAAATAATGTTTTAGCTATTTCTACTTATAAATTAATGCGAGAAATAGGAAGTCATCTTGAGGATCCCAATTCTTTTGTCAAAGCAGCTTTTAACAAGAATATTCCAATTTTTGTTCCAGCATTTGGGGATAGCATTCTAGGTCTGCAACTTTGGATGTTTTCTCAATTTAACAAGGTTTTATTAGACGATATGGATGATTTAGGGGCAATACAGAAAATAGCTAATGATTCATCAAAAGCAGGAGCATTCTTCCTTGGAGGAGGTGTCCCAAAAAATTATATTTTTCAATCTCTTCTTATATCATCAAAAACATTCTCTTCTGCTATTCAAATCACTATGGATCGAGTTGAAACAGGTGGTCTTAGTGGAGCATCCCTTTCAGAAGCTGTTTCTTGGGGAAAAGTTGATGCAGAAAGCAAGATGGTTACAGTGGTTTCAGATATCACTATAGCGCTTCCTTTAATTTATGCAGGCACTTTAGCAAAACTTAGTTAATTGACTAGTACTAGGGTAAAGTTATTATTTGAACTTGTCTTTCATATCTATAGATGAATGAGAAATACACGACAACATTCATTTCTACTGAATGCTTAGCCAAGTACCTAGACAACACCAAATACAAAATAATTGACCTTCGAGAGATTGAGAAATATCAAGAAAGTCATATCAAAGGTTCAGTCCATATAGATAATAGTGTTTTCTTCTTTCATAATGACGAGGGTATCAATGAGCTTCCTGAAAAGAATCTTCTTGAGAAAACACTTAGGGAGAAAGGAATAAACAATGATGACAATCTAATTCTTGTTGATGACGTATTTAATCTGAACTGTTCTCTTGCTGCTTGGACTCTAAATTATTATGGTTTCACAAATATCAAACTCTTAGATGGTGCGCTAGCAAGATGGGAAAAAGAAGAGCGTCCACTAACAGATGAAGTTATTGAATATCCTCTTGGAAAAATAAAGTTAATAGAAGAGAATGTAGAAACTCTTATCGAAAAAGATGAAATTTTAATGAGTATCAATTCAGAAGACATTCTGTTTGTTGATAATAGAACTGAATACGCCATATCCCATGATCAACAAGGAGGAAACATTCCAGGAGCAATTCATTACTGGTATCTAAATATATTCAAAGAATGCCCTGATTATTTTGTTCTAAAAAAATTGGAAGACATTGAAAGTGAATTAATGAAAAAGGGTATTTCAAAAGATAAGACAATTGTAGTTTATTGTGAATCAGCCCCACAATCAGCTCTTGTTTATCTAGTGTTAAAAGTATTAAATTACCCCAAAGTCAGATTATATCTTGCTGGTTTTAATGAATGGCGAATTATATGTTCATTCTTTTAAATTATCTATTAAGAGGTATTCTTAATATATTTCCTGAGAAAATTGAAATCTATATCATACATTTTTGAGATTGTTTTGTTTAAATCTAACATTTTAATTTCAATAATGTTCTTATTATTTTGTGTTTCAGAAACGAGTTGGATTATTTCTTTAACATAGGGTGTTAAAATTTTTCTTTTTCCTCTCTTGGGAATAGGAATCTTCTTCAAAGGATCACTAAAGAATTCCATTAGTTTTCCCTTCATTTTACCTGCTTCTCTGTACCAGAAGTTTATTATTTGAGAATTTAATATTCCTAAAAGAGGGTAAATATCATTTTTATCTTTTGGAATAATACCATAAATATCTGTAGCACCAAAATAACCTTTATTGTCTAAACCAAATCTAGGAAGAGATCCCCTATATGGTGTCATTAACTTTATTTTCACCGTTTCAAAATGCTTAAGATTCCGATATACACTATAATCAAACCATCTGATCTTATCTGAATTTATCAATTTGATTCTATCTGGACCTGTTTCAAGTTCTTTCTTTTTATTTAAAAGATATTTCTGAGTTTTAGGATAATCTTCCAGATTTTCAATTCTTGAAGGTAGAATTGCATATTTTTCAGTTTGAGCTTGAATTATCCAGCTTTTGATATCTTTATTTGTTACAAAAGGAACAACTACTTCTTCTTCTATCTGATTCTTAACAATATCTTGCTGAGAAAGTACAAAAACAGATTTCAATCCTGGGGAAACTCCTTGAATGACTTTAGCAACATCTCCTAATTGAATCAATTTTTCATTCTTGTTTATTCTGTTTATTTCTTGCAAGTATGGTGATAATAACCATCTACTTTTCCCTAGTTGCTCTTGAGGAATATAGAAAGAGTATTTCTTCAGAGATTTTTCTTGGATTTTTTTACTGAAAAAATTTCTTGGAACATTTTTTATAACTAATATTTTTTCTTTATTTTCTATCTTTTTGCTTGTTAGAATACATGTTGATACATTCAACCATTTTCCTTCATCTCTGAAAATATTCAGTTCTCCCAAATCTAGAATTTCTAAAATTTGATATTGTAATATAAATTCTCTTAACAGATCTGAATACTTGTTGTGTAACCAATAATTGGGTAAGATGAAAGACAAATAGCCATTTTCCTTAATCAGATTTAATGATCGGATGACAAAGAAATAATATATATCTGAAGATGCTCTGAAGAAATTCTTCCAAACATTAGATGTTTTAAGATAAGTAAAAAGCAATTGAGCTTTCTCATTCTTTAGAATCATTTTTTTTAGGTTATAATATGGTGGATTCCCAAAAACAACATCGAATTTTATTTTTCCTTGGAAGTCTCTCTCCCATGAGAATGGAAGAAGTTTTCTAGCGTTGTTTTTTCCCAAAATTTGTTGAACATCGCAATCTACTATACTATTACCAATTCGTAGATTTGATAGATTTTCTATTGTTAAGATTGGATATTCATGAATTAGTCTGTTTATGCAAATATCAAGAGAATTTTGATTTATGTCTACGCCATAAACATTTGAAGTAACAAAAGAAATGAAAAACAGTTCTTTTTCCTGTGGTTCAATCTCCTCAAAAAATCTTAACTCTCTCCAAAACCATCTAAATAACCCAAGAAGAAAATTTCCTGTTCCAACAGAAGGATCACAAAAAGAAAGATTTAGAACAGATTCTTTGAAATTCTTGAATGAATCTTTACGAATTCTCCCATCCTTTTCTAGTTGCTTTGTAACTTTAGCTACAATATAATCTACTACAAATATTGGTGTGTAAAATTCTCCAGTTGATTTTTTTAAGAAATTTCTACTATACATTTAGCAGTACTTCAATTCCGAGAGTATATAAAACAATTTTGTAGAAGTAAAATGGACTCCCTCCCATTATCCGGTGTTATGAAGCTATTTACCACGTGTGGAAAGCCTTGTCTAACGAGAAAACATCACGAGTGATTTTAAAAGGTATGAAAAAAATTGCATAAAAATTGCAGTTTTGTCTTAAAATTTCTGTGGGGTTTTTATACTTCTGTAAAAATAAGTAAAATTTATCTAATTGCTAAATGTTTTCTACTTGTGTTTGATACTAAGATATTTCAGCGAATTCGAGAAAGATTGACTCAAAATAACTATGATTATCTTATACAGCTATCTATTTGTTTTTCACTTTTTATCTTATCCTTAATAATCAGAACTGTTATACGTACTTGGTTCTTATCAAATTTTAATGTTATACCATATATTTCAACAGAAGGTTGGTACTGGGAAACCTATCGAGATGCAGATACATATTACCAACATTACATTTACTCATTCAAGTATGAATCATGGAATCCTTATAGACTAGATAGAGAATGGCCATTGTCTGGATATGTATATGGTCCGATTTTTGTATATTGTTTAGTTTTTCTTTCATATTTCACTGACATATTTTATCCTGGAATTCCAAGACTAGATAGAGCTTGGAAAGCAGTTGTTTTTGCTCCAACCCTCTTTGATTCTCTTACTACTGTTCTTATTTATTTAATAGTTCTAAAATCATTAAAAGAGGGGAAAAGAAATAGGTTAAACGTTGTTTACTCACTTTTAGCAGCATTATCGTATATATTCATGCCTTTGGTTTTGTTTTATAACAACATTATGTTCCTAAATACATACATGGTTACTTTTTTTTCTGTTCTATCTTTCTATTTTCTGCATAAAGGAAAACACAAATTATCTGGTGGTATTCTAGCGTTAGCAATTCTAACAAAACTAATTGCATTTTTCCTTCTACCTATCTGGTTTTTGTATCTCTTAAGAAACGATATAAGAAAAGGTCTAGAATTTTTATTATCAACTGCTCTAACAATGATAATTTTTTCTTTACCTTGGTTAGTAATGGATCCTTATAATTACATATATCAACAAGTTTGGCCAGGTCAAACATTAAACACTGTTTTTTCCATAGAATATAGATGGATTTATTGGGCAACTACTCCCACGCATGCGTTCTTGTATTGGGGGTGGGAAAATGTAGCTACATTTTATTATCAACTTAATTCTCTATATATACCTCTGTTTTTCTTTATTCTTGTAAGTTGTATTATAGTGATACTTAAAGCCCCACATATGGATCTGAAACGAAACTCGTTTTTTTCTTTTAATGCAATGTTTACAATTGGTTTCCATATCTTTTTATCAAGAGGTAACTACAAATATTATGATACATTTTTCATACCTTTTGTTATAGTAGCAATAGCAGAATGGGTTCAGAATTTCAGAAGAAAGGAAATTGGTGCAACTCTGTTTATTATATTTATAGGATGGATGGTTTTTCTAAATATATGGATAATAATTAAAATAAAATGGTTGCATATCTTTTTTACATTCCTCATTTTTGTTACTATTATAATTACTTACAATTTAGAAATGCATCTTGCTCTATTCCAGAAGAACAACTATGCTAGTTTATGGTTGTACATAAAAGAACAAAGCAGAAAAATAAAGAAATTAAAAATTAAAGAAAACAGCTAAAATTCTGTTTTCTTAAGGAGTCTTTCCCATCTTTCATCAACAGCTTCTTGTATTTCAACAAGTTTTTTCTTCCATTCTGGTTTGAATAGATGTCTGAATCTTCCTTGTACTTTCAGAAAATCTTCTACAGGTAATTTCTTTTCCGGATTTTTTGCCAAACGTAAAGAAACTCCAGATAAAATCCATTCATCTTTGTAAGTGGAATAAAGTGGGAAGAAGCATGTTTTAACTGCAAGTTTAGCTACTTCAATTGATTGATCTGGAGAATATCTTTGTCCTAAATTACATGGAGAATCAACCAATAAAAATGCTGAACCATCATGTTTAAGTCCAGCCTGAACCTTAGCCATTAGATCCCTTGGATATGCAGGACTTGCAGTAAATGTAGGTATATCATGAGCTGCTAAAATTGCTGCTAAAGGTTTTTGCCAACGAATCTTTCCTGGAATCACAGAACCAGGGGGGCTGGTTGTTGTAGCTGCACCTTGAGGAGTACCTCCAGAACGTTGTATACCAGTATTCATGTAAGCTCCATTATCATAACATATATAGAGAAAATCATGTCCTCTTTCTACTGCTCCAGAGAGACTTTGAAGTCCTATATCAAAGGAAGATCCATCACCGCCAAAAACAATCATATGAACTTCTCGCTCTCTCATGAGACCTTTTCTCTGCATAGCTTTCATTGCTTCAATTGCTCCTGAAGCTGTTGCAGGTGCGTTCTCAAATGCATTGTGCAACCAAGGTGCATCCCAAGCAGTGTATGGATAGATTGTTGTTGCAACTTCCAAACATCCAGTTGCATTTACTAGCATGAAAGGATCACCAAGTGCTTTTGCAGCAAGTGTCACTTGTCTTGCCATTATTCCCGCTCCGCATCCAGCACATAATCTATGTCCTGAAGTTAATACTTCACCTAGCTTTGACCATTCTTGAAGATCTTTTACAGATACTTTTGGTAATTGTATTGTCATTTTCTTCACCTTACGTCCTATATCCTATCCAATCAGTAGTCATCGTCATACCAACATCATGATAATCTTTTGTCTTTTCATAGATATCCTCAATTTCAGGTAGTGTTAACACTCTTCCGCCCAAACCATTGATGTAACCATGTAGAGTAGGAACATTCTCTTTTCCATACAAAGCAGTTGCTATATCAGTTTGCATTATTGTACCTGGAGAACCGAATGTTGCTGATCTATCCAAAATGCTGGCAGCTTTAACCCCACTTAATGCTTCTTGCACATCTAATGAAGGGAAAGGTCTATACAATCTGATCTTTAATGCTCCAACTTTTTCACCTTTATTTCTTAGTCTATCAACAACAGCTTTTGCATTTCCAGCTGTAGCTCCATAAGAAACAAAAGCATAGTCAGCATCTTCAAGTTGGTACTCTTCAATAATCTCCATTTTTCGTCCTGACATCTCACTAAATTCAGCCATTACATCCTTAGTGACTGTGTATGCTCGCTGCATTGCTTCCTCCTGTTGTCTTTTAATTTCCATGTAGTAATCTTGAAGAACTAACGAACCAAATGTCATTTTTTCGTCTGGATTAAATCGATATTTTGTTGATCTGTATTCAGGGAGAAAATCTTCTACTTGTTGTTTACTAAGTGTTTCAACTCTTTCAAGAGCGTGTGTTACAATAAAACCTTCAATACCAAACATAGCAGGTAACATAACATCAGGATGTTCAGCTATTTTGAAAGATAAGATAGTTTCATCATAAGCTTCTTGAGCTGATTCACCAAATAGAGAAACCCATGAAGTGTCTCTACATACTACTTGATCTGTGCACTCACCATGTATATTGATTGGAGCAGAAAATGCTCTGTTTGCTATAGCAAGAACTATTGGACATCTCATTCCTGAAGCAACATATAGAATTTCATACATTAAAGCTAAACCTGCTGAAGCTGATGCTGTGAAAACTCTTGCTCCTGTTAGTGATGCTCCAACACAAGCTGACATAGCTGAATGTTCTGATTCGACAGGGATAAAACTTGTGTCTACCTCACCATTGTTGACAAAATCACTATAACGTTCTACGATAATCGTTTGTGGCGTGATAGGATAGGCAGCCACAACATCTGGGTTCACTAGTTTTGCTGCCCAAGCAACAGCTTCATCTCCAGTCATTCCTTTTACTTCTCTACTCATTTTCTCACCTCGTCACCCTCAACATTTCAATTGCATCGGCAGGGCAATTTTTTGCACAAATAGCACAGCCTTTGCAGAACTCCAAATCACATTCCGCTTTCAAATTATCATCCATAATTATAGCAGAATCAGGGCAATAATAATAGCAGTTCATGCAACTTATGCACTTATCTTTGTCAATATATGCTTTAAAAGCCGACCAATCTCCTGTCTTGTAAGCATATGCTGTATGATATGGAACAGTACCTCCTAGTGGAAGTTTTGAAGATCCCCATTTTTCTGATACCCATCTTTTAAATTCATCAGGCGCTTCTTTTTTTTCCATTTATTCTACCTCCTCAAAAGCTCTTTTTATTGCACTAACGTTTTTTTCTCCTAATGCTCCTCGAAATCTGTTTTTTGTCACACTTACTAAACTTTCAAGTTTTACAATTTTTGTGATTTTAATTAGAGCACCTAACATCACTAGGTTTGGAACATTCCTTCCAATCTCCTCCATTGCAATTTTAGAACCTGCAACTTTGTAGATGTTTGCGTGTGTATCACCAAAATACTTCTGAAGAGATTCCTTTAAACCCTCATAATTAACTACAATGATTCCTCCCGGTTTTAATCCATCTGCAACTGGAACATCATCTAGAAGAGTAGGATCAATTACTACAACGATGTGAGGTTCATAGACTTCAGTTTTTTCAGTGAAAGGTTCTGGACATATTCTAGCAAATGAAGTTACTGGCGCACCGGCTCTTTCCGGACCAAAATTAGGAAAAGCATGTACGTAGCTTCCTTCAAGTATAGCTGCTTCAGCAAGAAGTCTTGAAGCTGTAACTGCTCCTTGACCTCCTCTTCCATTTATTCTAACATCAGTGATTTCTACCAATTATATCACCTGAAATTATTCATTTCTATAGAGTTAAAGAAAACAAGGATTCAATTAAATGTTATGTTATGATATTTAATTTTTAAATAATAAACAGAGAAAAATGAGGGAATATTTTTCTATTTATTCCATTGCTGCAGATTTTTCAATCATCATCTTAGTTAGTTCGAAATAGATATCATTGATGTATTGTCCGGATTTTGCTGAAACTTCAAAATGAGGAAGAGTTTCGAATTTATATTCTTCTTGTTTTGTTTTTGCATAATCCAATACTTCTTTTTCTGTTACTACTCTTTCATCTGGAACATCTGCTTTGTTACCTATAAGAATTGCAGGGATTATAGTTTCACAATTTGTATATACTTCTGTAAACCATTTATCAAGATTCTCAAAAGAAGTATGACTTGTTAAGTCATAAACTACAAGGACACCATAACTTCCTTTATAATATAAAGGACGAACATATGAAAAACGGTCATGCGAACCAGTATCCCAAGCTTGTATCTTAACTCGTTTTCCATCAACTTCGATATCTTTTACAGAAAACTCAACACCAATAGTTGGTAAGTAGCGTTCCCTAAACATACCTGTTGCAAAACGTAAGGTAATGGATGTTTTGCCAACATTTGGATCACCGACGACGATTGTCTTGAATAGGTAATCAAACAACAAATCCTTCACTATTTTTATTCTGTTTAGTTCTTACTTAAATTTATCGAAGATTGTAATCTAGTTTCTATTTAGGCAAAGATATTTTTACTTCTGATTTTATATTTGTAATATAATGAAATTCATCATTATATTTGGACCACCTGCTGTAGGTAAGATGTCAGTTGGGAGAGAATTAGCTAAAATAACGGATTATAGGCTCCTTCATGGTCATATGACAATTGAATTAGTTTTAGAATTTTTCGATTTTGGAACTCCCAAATTTCATATTCTAAATAGTGAATTTCGTCGAAGAATAATGGAAGAAGTAGCCACAAGTGATTTGCCTGGATTAATTTACACATATGTTTGGGGATTTAATATAGAATCAGAGAAAGAATATGTTGAAAAAATAAGTGGAATATTCAGAAAAGAAAGAGGAGTAGTATATTTTGTGGAATTATTCTGTGAATTAGATGAAAGATTAAGAAGAAATAAAACTAATGAGAGATTATCTGAAAAGCCTTCAAAAAGACAAAAGGAAGAATCTGAAGCACGTTTACTTGAATTAGAAAAGAAATATGTGATGAATACTCAAGGAGATTTTTATTTCAAAGAAAATTATATTCGAATAGATAATACACATCTGAGTCAAAGAGAGTGTGCAGAAAAAATAAAAGAAGAGTTCAATTTGTAGTTAGAACATCTCTTCCTCATAATAAGGTATAATTTTACCACTTATAAATTCAAAAAGAATAGGTTCTCCTGTTAGTTCAGGTTTTCCTTTTACATTTATCACTCTTACTTCTGTTATTGGTCTTTCTGCTTTAGTGTGTGATTTTGTTACTCTTATTGTTACATCACAATTATGTTCTATTGCTTTTACCAATATAGGTTCATGTGCGTCTTGATGAAGTGTGAAAGTTGTAACTGATCCTTCTCTTTTATTTGCAGCAAGTCTGTTTTGCAAGAATGAAAAGATTATTTTCTTACTTTCATCAGCTGCATAAACTATTGATGACAAGGAAACTACAATACCTCTTTTCAAGATTTGTTGATTTTGAACATGTAAAAATGACCTTCTAATTGTTTCATTAATTTCTCTTGGTTGACTAAGATTATGAACAGCATGTTCATGTGAAGTTTTTACATCAGTATAACCAAAAGGATTACTAAAAGCATCAATGAACTTAAGTCTTCCAGTTGCTTCTAGCATATCAGGATTTACACCTATTCCAGTCATCATCTCATTATAATATTCATAAGGGTGTTCAGTGGAAAAAATATATCCATATTCTCCTGTTCTTAATCCTTCAGCAAGAAATTGAAGAACAAAAGGATCAGCTTCTGCTCCAATTTCATCTTCTATTAAAACATTTGATCCCGCAGGAATACCTCCTCCTAGAATCTCATCTAAGCTTGGAATTCCGAAAGAGAATAATTTTTTCTCCACACCAGAAGTATTAGGCATCATATCATTCAGCTCTATATTGTGAAAAATTGTTTAAACAGATATTTAACCTTTCCGCGAGAGGTAAGTCTTTTTGTAATGGGATTTTACTTGAATTTTCTGGATAATTTCTTCTTAAACTTATCATCAAGTTCATTTGTACTCATGTACTCAAATTGAGATAACTGAGCTGCTACTTGCTTATTTAGTGCCTTTTGTTGAACCTTAATAGGTCGTAGACACATTCCTGTATCATTCAATTTTCTTTCTCTACATTCTGCATAGTTGCACATATAGCCTAGACACTCACCATCATCCATTTTACAGAGAAATGTTTTTTTCCCATTGTTCTTTCTAATCTGAAGCATTCTTCTACTACAAATAAAAGAGCGGCAAGTTAACTTGCATATTCGATCTTCGGATCTTGCTGTCATTGAAAACTACTTGTTATATTGCTATAGAAATCAATATTGTCATTTATTTATAAATATCACGCTTTAATCACGCACGTATAGTTACCAGGGAACATCTTTTATTTTTAATAGATATGCTAACCTGTTTGCAGTTATATGGATTAAGGGGGCTAATACTAGTAGAGATAACCAAAATACCCATGGTAATGTTCTGAAAGCTATCCAGCTCCAAAGAAGACCAAATAGAATGTAACCCATCTGATCAAAAACAGGTAAACTACTTCCTGATTCTAGATTTAATCTTCTCTTAACAAATGACCCAAACAAATCTCCAAAATTGCAACCCCAGCCCATGAGAATTCCAATCCAAAATGGATAATGAAATCCAAGAGAACCATATTGACTTAACATAAAATCTCCTGAAAGAACCCAAATTATAACTCCTGAAAGAAAACCTGAAAAAATTCCACTTACTAATCCTAGAATAGTTTTATGATCTCCCAAAATCCTCTTTCCATCAAAGAAATTTTTATATGCGTCTATTGGGTATCCTCCACCTAGAATTGCTGGTACTGCATTTGAAACCAGTATAGGTACAGCAAATACAAGAGATAATCCTAGGTCTAAAATAAAACTCAAACTTTCCACCTTAACGCAATGATGAAAGACGTAAAACACCTATATTTAAGAGATATGGAATAGCTTCAAAATACTAATTAGGGTAGGATTAACAAAAAGGTTATTTGAGCTTAATTGAATCTACCTATGGATGAATGATTTAACTTTAGTTTATTCAGATGAATTCAAGAAGCATGTGATGGATAGAGCTCATCCTGAATCACCTGAAAGACTAGAGCACACCATTAAAGCGGCTAGAGAGCTAATGGGAGAGTGTGAAAAAACAATAGAAATCATCAAACCAGAAATTATTGAAAAAGAAGATTTATTATCTGTACACGTTCCTGATCATATTGAGAAAATTAAATCAATCTCTATGGCAGGGGGAGGAATGATTACTTTGGATACTACAATGAATGAACATACGTATGATATAGCAAAATTAGCTGCAGGAGCAACAAAACTTGCCGCAAAATTAGTAGATGAGAATCATTCAAAAACAAGCTTTGCAGTGGTAAGACCACCAGGTCATCATGCAGAAGCAAATTCCGCAGGAGGTTTCTGTTTTTTCAATAATATTGCAATTGCTGCAGAATGGTTAATCTCAAAAAAAGGCTATAGAAGAGTTGTCATTTTAGATATTGATCATCATTTTGGAAATGGAACATCACATATTTTTTATCATAGAAGTGATGTTCTTTATGTCTCAATTCATGCCCATCCAATGTATTCATATCCAGGAACAGGATATCCAACAGAAATTGGAATTGTTGAAGGGATGGGATATAATGTCAATATTCCTCTTTTACCTGGAACAGAATCAATAGATTGGTTACATTCTCTCAATTTTGCTTCAAATATTATTGAACAATTTCAACCACAAATTATTCTTGTTTCAGTAGGATTTGATGCTTTAATTGGGGACCCTGTAGGTATTTTGAATTTGAGTAATAATGCATTTTTTGGTACAGGATACATAATTAATCAGTTAGCTAATAAATTCTGTAATGGAAAAATATGCTGTACCCTAGAAGGAGGTTATAAAATAGAACAATTAGAAGAAGTTAGTAAAAAATTCTTCAAAGGAATGCTTGGATATAAGCCAAAAATTATTGAGAAACTTCAAGAAACAAGAATCTCCAATCACACAAATAGCATGTTTAGTCAAGTAAAACGAGCTCTAAGAGATTATTGGAAATTCTAATGCATTCTAATCTTATTTATTTTTAGGAATTATTTTTAAATGACTAATTTATTTCACTCCTTATGTCTGAACTTTTAGAAGATGCTGTAGAAATAGAAACAAAGACATCAAAGAAGAATGTTTTCTATTGGTCAATGTATGATTTAGCTAATACAATCTACTCGATGATAATAGTCAGTCTGATTATCAACAGATATGTTCTGGTAATCGCTCAAAAGGAACATGGTTTGTCTTATGGAGATGCAAGCTTTGTTTTTGGAACTGTAGTTGCAGTTATGCAGGTTGTTACAGCTATAGGAATGCCGATTATGGGAGCCTTAAGTGATACAGTAGGAAAAAGAAGACCTTTTGTTATCACTCTAACAGGTGTTATTTTAATTTTCTCGAGTCTCCTTGGTCTCTTCCATAATATATTTATTGTTTTGGTATTATACGTAATTGCTAATATTGCTTATCAATGGAGTCTTGCTTTCTATGATGCTATGTTACCATTTATAGCTGCTCCCAAAGATGTAGGAAAAGTTGGAGGATTTGGAGTCGCTTTTGGTTATTTGGGAACAATTATTTCATTATTAGTTATGTATCCTCTAATAATGATTTATGGTGATGTTGTTAGTAAAGCTGATTTTACTTATCAATTAAAATATGGTTACACCGGAGAATGGTGGGTTTTTGTAGTTCCAATGGCTCTTTTCCTAGTTTTTGGAATACCTATTCTATTCGTACGGGAAAGACAGAAAAAGAAAAGAACTGATGAACAACGGAAACTGTTTAAAACCACTTTCAGTGAATTAGGTAGAACCTTCCGAGATATACGAAAACACCGTGAAATGTTTATTTTTATCATAGGTTACTTCTTTGTTGTTGATGTAGCAAACGTTATAGTTGCTTATATGACACCATTAGTTACTGATGCACTTCAAATTGAAGGAGCTGGAATATCAAAAGATCTATTCGCAATTATATTCATTATTATAGCAACTGTAGCAGCTGTAGTATTCACATATTTCATTGGAAAATTTGCAGAAAGATTTGGTGCGAAAAACGCTTTCTTCTTAGTAGGTGGCTTATGGGGAATTGCATTGCTACTAGGTATTCTAGGAATATTTGTTTGGGCTCCGATAACAATAGGTTTTAACTTTCCATTTATTATGATGCTAGTAATGGGTTGCACTGCAGGTGTTGCATTAGGAGGAACTTGGACAGCTCAAAGAGTAATGGTTGTAGAACTAGCTCCGAAAGAGAAATTCGGTGAGTACTTTGGTTTTTCCAAATTAAGTGGTAAAGTTTCATCAGCTTTAGGTCCTCTCATCTTTGGTGCAGTTTTAAAAGGTCTTGTTCCAACTATAGATTTCAAAGCATACGGAGTTGCAATGGCCGTTGTCGCAGGAATTATGGCTATAGGATTAGGAATAATTGCCTTTGTAAGACCTGAGAAATCAGCTAAAAACTATTAATTTTTCTTTTTCCTTTTTTCCTTTTTTCTTTAAAATACCAACAATAACAGTTTTAATTTCTCTTTCTTTACAGTTATTGATGTTAGAAAAAGAAAAAGTTCCCAAAGATGTTCTAGATCATATCTTTAAACTAATTATTGGTAGAAGAACAGAGCTTAAATTAATGATTAGAGCGGTTGAAAAGGGATTACCTATCATTATAGAAGGACCTGTGGGAACAGGAAAAACAGAAATGGCGAAAGTATTAGCTAGTAGTTTAGATAGACTGTTTGTTCGAGTGGATGGAGATGATAGTCTTACCTCAATTAAACTAAAAGGATGGTATGATCCTCCGCTTGTACTGGAAAGAGGATTTTCTCGAGAAACTTTCATTTCTGGACCTTTAACACAAGCCATGGAAGAAGGAGGTATATTTTTTTATAACGAAGTAAACAGAGCTCCTTCAGAAACAATAAATGCAGTATTAACAGCTTTGGATGAAAAACTAATTACAATTCCTCAACTTGGTGAAATTCAAGCAAAACCTGGATTCTTATCCATTTTCACATATAATCCTCAAGATACTGTTGCTACCAATCCCTTACCTATGGCTTTTTATGATAGATGTATTTGGGTTTACGTTTCTCATCAGAATTTAGAAGAGATGATAGATATAGTAAAACTTAGAACAGATAGTGATGATGAACTTCTGATTAAGATTTCTTGCGAAATTGTTCAAGCAACATTAAATCATCCTGAGCTTGAAATGGGTTCAACGGTTAGAGGAGCCATCCAATTAGTTGAATTACACAAATCTGAAGAAACAATAGAGGAAGAATCTTTACTAGATAAAGTTATTGCAGTTCATTCAAGAAAAATACGATGTAAAACTACTAGTAAGAAAACAGAATCAGAAATACTAGAAGAAATTGTATCCAAAATTCTTTCTAACTACGAAGAGGATAAAATAATACGAAAAAAAGAGCAGTAGGTGACCTTGCAACCACAATTGTAAGGGATGAACCGTTCCCTTCTATCCCAGCTCAACAGACAAGTAGGTTACTTATTAATGAGATTCATTTAGAATTAGGTAAGAAGCAAGAAGATATGTCCAGGATTTTAGAACTTGCTGAACAAGCAGCTGATGAGGATAATCTTGAAGGACTTCGTTTAATAGCTACCAATTATCCAATTATTGTTGCTCAAATGCTAAACAAGATGGAGTTAACAGATATAATTCTGGATCAGCTTCAAGGAGAGGAACTAACTCTTCTATATTCTAGAACTAAGAAGCATTTAGATTTTCAGATTAGAAAAAAAATGTTAGATAAGTTAATTCCATTTATTACGAAAAAAGCAAAGACAATTTACAGAAGAGGTGTATCAGCTTCAGTTAAGAGATATGTAAATTATGAACCAGGGGATTCTTGGGAAATAGAGATGACAATAGAAAAGATGCTTAGTAATGGGAAAACTATTCCTGATTATGATAGTATAGTTGTTAAAGAACCTTCTAAAAGAAAAAGAAGTTTAGTTATTTGTATTGATAAGAGTTTGAGTGTTCTGCAATTAATCCATCAAATCGTATTAATGGCATCAGTTCTATCTCTTTCAGTAAAGAAAGATAATTTTGCGATTATCGATTTTGATTCTACTGCTCAGATTCTAAAAGAGATGAATACAACAATTCATCCTGAATCAATAGTTGAACTTATTCTGAATATTGAGAGTAGTGGGAAAACTAATCTTGAGGAGGCTCTTTCTCTTGCGCACAAGCAACTCTCAAAGTGTGTTTCAAAAGAGAAAATAGTTTATTTGATAAGTGATTTAGAAAGGACAGTTGGTAAAAATCCAATTCCCGTAATAAGTCGAATTCCAGATTTAAGAGTTATCTACGCTCGAACTTATCGAAGAGTTGCATTTGTAGATGAAGTAATTTCACTAAATAATGTCTCAATGAGTGAGTTAAATCAGAATAGCGATCTTATTGATTTGACTTCAAGACTGATCAGTTAGTTTTCTTTTGAATTTCCTTTATAATTTTATTATCACTTTTTGTAAAAAGAAGTTGATCCAAAAGTATTATCACAACACCTAAGCCTACTAGAATATATCCTTCAATTTGAGCTTGTTTTCTTTCAATCAAGTATTTTATTTCAATGGTAGCTTCATAGAAAAACGATTGAGTTGTATTCCATTCATCCACCAAGGTTATTAGATATAAATTGATTTCAGTTTGGGTTTCATTTATTTGAACTGTATATCCATCAGAATTTTGATTCCCTATTAACCTCTTTGAATACAAACTTGATTGTTTCATTTTAGCAACTTGATTATCATATTCCGTAATTAATTGTGAAAATGTTATGTTTCCATCATAGAAATTTAGAGTCAGATTATCAAATGAAGTAAAGAAATTGGAAAAGGTTACATTATTAGTAAGAACAATCGATGAATTATATGGAACAGTACCCGTTTCGCACTGGAAGAAAACCTCTGTTTGAGTATGTGGCTTATTTACGAAAGAGATTCCTAACGTTGGATCAAAATAAGTTAAAGTATTGATGTAATCTGAAGAAACCGAGTAAGTTATCAATCTCGTTCTTCCTATTGATGGGCCAAGTAAAATTCCTAGTACAATTATGAAATAAGCAAAAATACTGAAACTTCTCTTAGCTCTCCTCCATATATGTGAGATTGTTGTTTTTACTTTCTTCTCTTCTTTTTCCTCTCTTTTTTTCTTTCTTCTAAATGCAGGAGCTAGGATAACAATTATCCAAACAAGAACAATCAAAATATGCACAGTTATTTGTTCAAGATAAAGATCAATGAATTCTCCATAGAGTGCTTCTCTTTCTTGTTGAGAAAGATTTGTTATAAATATACCATGACCTTCAGTTGGGGAATAAATCGTCCAGTCAGGTATTATTCCAACTAATGATAAGGGGAAGAATAACCAAGGTTGGTTACTGAATCTTAGATAGACTGTCAAATCATATAAGTTTGGATCTAAAGGCCAGAAAAGAAGAACTGCACCCCAACTTAGGTCAAGAATAATATGTAGGATCCACATAATTGAAACTAATTTAAAGAAACGAGTAGTCTTTTGTCCTGTTGTTTCAATTGGTCCTTCATCTTTATTGAACCTTCCAATAATCATGAAACATAGTAGAGTGAACGTTGGAATTATTATGCTGTGAGTGTAAGAACGATGATAACCAAAGAAAATGTCTAAATCTGGGAGAGTTGCAAAGAGGTTAATTAGAATAAATTCCCACCTATGTTTCTTATAATATGCTTTATCATTTTTTGAAAGTAATAACCACACAGTTAATCCTTGTAATGCTAGATGAGTAGTTGTGTAGGTCATTTTCTTCTCTAACTTTTAATTCTTTACTTAAAAATACTTTTGCTTAATTTATTATGTACTTTTTATAGTAATTTTTCTATTTATCTATTGAAAACTTAATGTAAGTAAGATTTATTAGCTATATCAAAATTGAGTAGCTATAGTAGTAAGGTAGAAGCTTATGGCCATTGAAGATGTACCTCTCCATCCAAAGGATAGTTTTAAAGATTTCATCCTTGATTATCAAGATATAGATGGAAAACATATCTACTCTGATCAAATCAGTAAAATGACTATTGAAGGTTTAACTTCTTTTTTTATTAACTATGAGGATGTTGTGGGTCACGATCCTAAATTAGCGGAAGACTTATTGAAAAATCCGGAAGATTTCTTAGAAGCTGCAAATTTTGCACTTGAAGAAGTACTGCTTGCCATAGAAGCAGATTTTGTTGAAGCTAAGAAAAAAGATGGAGAAGAATTTCGGATTCGTTTTTCAAATACTCCAGAGCAAGTAGATTTACGACACTTAAGGTCCATTCATATGGGAAAATTTGTTTCAATAGAGGGAATTATCATTCGTCAAAGTGTTGTAAAACCTCTTCTTGTTAAAGGTGTTTTCCAGTGTGATAGCTGCAAAACAGAGATTTTTCCAATTACACAAGAAGGAGGAGTATACAAAGAACCTAGAAAATGCACTAATCCAAATTGTGGAAAAAAAGGTCCTTTTAAACTTGTACCTGAGAATTCTTCTTTTACAGATTTTCAAACTGTAACCCTACAGGAACGTCCTGAAACACTTCCTCCAGGACAAATTCCACGTTCAGTTCCAGCAAGATTAATTGGTGATACAGTTGATACAGTAAGAGCTGGTGACAGGGCAGTTGCGGCTGGAATTTTACGAATGAGAGCACCACCAAAAGGACGAAAAGCAGGAACTGCAATTTTCGATCCATGGTTGGATGTTAATTTTATATCTTCCCGAGAAAAAGAATTTGAAGAAATTGAAATAGATCCTGAGACTGAACAACAGATACTTAATTTATCTCAAGATTTGAACATTCATAGGAGAATAATTCGTTCCATTGCTCCTTCAATTTATGGGATGGAAATAATTAAAGAAGCTTTAGCGACTGTGCTTTTTGGAGGAGTATCAAGACTTGCTCCTGATGGTATGAAACAAAGAGGAGATTCTAATCTTCTTCTAGTTGGAGATCCTGGCGTTGCTAAATCACAGTTGCTTCAATATGTTCATAGATTAGCTCCAAGGGGTTTGTTAACTTCAGGAAAAGCAAGTTCTGCAGCAGGTTTAACAGCTGCTGTAATAAGAGATCCCGATACTGGTGAGTTCGGTCTTGAAGCAGGAGCTCTTGTACTTGCTGATAGAGGAATCTGTGCAATTGATGAATTTGACAAAATGAATCCAGTGGATAGATCATCAATACATGAAGCGATGGAACAACAATCTTATCACCCAAGTTTAGAGATTTCATTCTTAGATGGACACAAACATCAAATTGGTAATTTCGTTGATGGTCTATTCGATGAGTATAAAGAACACATAATCAATGGAAAAGATTGTGAGATATTACCTTTAAACGGTTTAGATTACCAAGTTCTTACAACTAATTTTCAAAAAATCTACACCACTACAGTTAATAGAGTGAGTCGTCATTTAGCACCAGATCATTTTGTTAAGATCACTTATTCAAATGGCAGAGAAATCCTAGTTACACCAGAACATCCAGTATTTATTATGAAAAATGGAAAAATAGAGACTATAGAAGCAGAAAAAGTAACTGTAGATACTTTTGTTCCAGGAGTTCGATATTTAGACAACAAAAATAGCACATCATTAATTACTGATTTTGATGCTGGAAGGAAGAACATTACACTACCAGATACAATTACAGAGGATTTGGCGAAATTCTTAGGATATTACATAACAGAGGGATACTCCTACAAAGGATCTTCTTTAGAAGTTGGATTAAGCAATACTGACCCAGAGATAATAGAAGATATGATTGATAGTATAAGAAATACATTCAATACTGAACCAATTGATTACGTCGAACAAAACAGAACCATTCGTATTATATCATCTGATGTTTATAACTATTTGAAAGAAAATTTTCCTAAGATGATGGTTAAAAGCTATGAAAAGAGAATTGACAAGAAAGTGTTCTGTATAGAGGAAAACAAAAGGACTGAATTCCTCCGAGCAGCTTTCAAGGGTGATGGATCAATAGAAAGTACCTCAATTTCATATTCTACTTCCTCAAAAGGTTTAGCTCATGATTATCAAGATCTATTGCTTACTTTAGGAGTAAACTCAAGATTATTCAGTGAAGAATATTCTTTTGGCAAGGAAAAAGAACAGAGGAGAGTAAGATATAAGGTCTACATAACAGGAGATAGTATAACCAAATTCTCTTCTATGATTTTCGAAAAACCTGAGGTGATTCCTAAACTTATGAAATTGATAACAAAGAGTAAAAGATCAAATAGAAAACATGATGTTTTACCTCCAGATGTTGCACATCTTATAATTGATTCTCTTCATAGCTTAGGATTGAGTTACGATGGTTATTTCTATCAACATCTAAAGAACAAGTATGGAATAACAACTGATGTTATTAACAAATACTATAACAAAATTACTAGCAGATATTACAGTCTTCAAGATAAAATCAGTAAAATAAAATCCCCAAAAGAACTCAGAGAACTTTCAAGGTACTCAGCTAGTAAAATGGCTAGATTAGTTGGAATTTCTAGATATACACTGTCAAAGTACGAAAAGAATGAGAAGAAAGAACTGCTATCTTTATACCAAAACACATTAGAAAGACAATTAGATCAAGTAAGAAAAAACTTAGTTGAAATTGATCATCTGAGAGAATTTAGATGGTTGAGAATCAAAAAAACAGAATTAGTTGAAAATAAAGGAGAATTAAAAACAAAGTGGGTTTATGATGTTACAATAGAACCTACTGAGAATTTTATCAGTCATGGTATTGTTCTCCACAACACTGTAAGTATAGCAAAAGCTGGTATTGTAGCTCAATTGAATGCTAGAACAGCTGTTATAGCAGCAGCTAATCCTCGTTTCGGTAGATATGAGGTTACAAGACCTCCAATAGAGAACATAAACTTACCTGCAACTATTCTATCAAGATTTGATCTTATCTTTGTAATAAGAGATGAACCTGATGTTGAAATTGATCGAAAAATGGCTCGTCATATTCTTGAACTTAGAAGAGGTCATATTATTGAGGAAGCTGAACCTACAATAGAAATGGAACTATTAAGAAAGTATATTAGTTACTCAAAACAGCATATTCAACCCTCTTTAACTGATGAAGCAATGGAAAAAATTGAAGAATATTATTTGGATTTGCGAAAAGTACATGATGAATCAGCAGCTATAGCTATTACTCCAAGATACTTAGAAGCTATTGTGCGTTTGTCTGAATCTCAAGCTAGGATGGCACTAAAGGAAGAAGTAACTATTGATCATGTTGAAGCAGCTATAGAATTACTTGATGCTTCATTAAAACAAGTTAGTACTGATCCACTTACAGGAAGAGTAGATATTGATTACTTGTTATCAGGAACACCTAAAAGTGTGCGTTCAAAATTCGATAAGGTTCTTGACATAATCAGAGATGAAATAAATAAATCTAGTTCTGGTAAAGTAGCTATCGATAAAGTGAAGGAGATTGCTAGAGATTTAGATATAGACGCGGAATTTGTGGATAGGGCTATTACTTCTCTTCGAAGTGATGGAATCATCTTTGAACCCACAAAAGGTTTTATCAAAATGCCGTAATTATAACGTTGATGTCTAATGAATATTAATGATCTTCCTATTCCTCAAGTTATTAAAGAAAAATTAAAAGAAGATGGAATAGAGTCATTATATCCTCCTCAAGTAGATGCAATCAAGAAAGGACTTCTTGAAGGAAATAATCTTGTCGTAGCAGTTCCTACAGCTTCTGGAAAAACACTAATAGCACTTCTTGCCTGTATTAAAGCATTAGAAGAAACAGGATTAAAAACGCTTTATTTATCCCCTTTAAGAGCTCTAGCATATGAGAAATATATGGAATTTCGTTCATATCTTGACCTACTAGGTAAGCGAACCATTCTTTTAACTGGTGATTACGATACAGAAGACTCTAATGCAAAATATGCAGACGCCATAATTGCAACTAATGAAAAGATAGATTCTGCTATAAGACATCAAGCAAAATGGGTAAACCAAATTGGCTTGGTAGTTTCAGACGAAATACATCTTATAAACGATGCAACTAGAGGACCTACATTAGAAGTTGTTTTAGCTCAATTAAGAAAAGTTAGTAGAACACAAATTCTAGCATTAAGTGCAACAATAAAAAATGCAGATGAAATTGCTAGATGGTTGGAAGCTGGATTAGTTTCAAGTGATTGGAGACCTGTGAAGTTAAATGAAGGTGTTCTCTTAGATAACAAAATAAAGTACAAAGAGAACAGAGAAGTAAAAATACCTTTACAATATAAGAATAGTTTTACTAATTTAATAAATCACATCATTAAACAAGGGAATCAAGCACTGGTATTTGGAACTACTAGAAATATGGCAGAATCAACAGCAAGAAATCTAACTGCTAGAGTAAACAAATCGTTAACTATAGAAGAAAAACAAAAATTAAAGGCAGCATCTAGTGAGATTTTAAGAACTGGAGAGCAGACTAAACAATCAAAAAATTTAGCAAAACTAGTGGAACAAGGAGTATCATATCACCATGCTGGTTTGAGTCCAAGCCAAAGAAGGATAATAGAGAAAAATTTCAAACAAGGAAATATCAAAATTCTTGGATCTACTCCAACTTTAGCTGCAGGAATTAATTTACCAGCTCGGTATGTAATAATCAAGAGTGTTTACCGTTATGACGTAACTTTAGGGAGCTACCCTATACCCGTATTAGAATTTAAGCAACAATCCGGAAGGGCAGGTAGACCACAGTATGATAAAGAGGGAGATGCTATTGTTATAGCGAAGAACGAATATGATGCGGAAGGTCTTTATCATAGGTATATTGAAGCTGAAACAGAGGATATAGAATCCAGAATTGCTGCAGAACCAGCGTTAAGAAGAATAGTACTGGGTCAAATTGCAACAGATAATACTCAGACTATAGATGAACTAGTTGATTTCATTGGGCAAACATTCTATGGACATAAAGAAGATCCAACAAGCTTAAGTAGCATACTTAGAAAAGTTATAAAATTTCTTCAAGAAGAAGCTTTGATAACTAATGATCCTGAATATTTGATTCCTACAAGTTTTGGAAGAAGAGTTAGTCAATTATATATTGACCCATTAAGTGGCATAATCATCAGAGATGGATTGATGAGAGCTAATACAAAGGCTAAAGAATTACTAACTGATATGAGTTTCTTACATTTAGTGTGTGCAACCCCAGATGTAAGATATGTTACAATCAAGAAAAACGACGCTATAGCTATAATCAATTATATGAGTGACCATGAAGATGAAATTTTACCACCACTTCCTGTAGATTCTTTTGAACTAGAACTTTTTATGAGTCAACTAAAAACCGCACTGATTCTTCAAGATTGGATTTCAGAGACTCCTGAGGATTTAATTCTTGATAGACACAGTGTTGGCAGCGGAGATGTTTATTCTGTAGTTTCAAATGCAGAATGGTTACTTTATGCAACTAGTGAAATAGCAAAATTACTTGGTTATTCAAACATATCAGTAAATGTTTCTAGCTTACACAATAGGGTTGTTAATGGTATCAAAAATGAGTTAGTTGACTTAGTTCAAATTCCAGGTATTGGTCGTGTAAGATCCAGATTATTGTTTGATAAAGGATACAAAACAAGAGAGATACTTAAAGAAACAGATCCAAAAGAAATACTCAAGATTCCTGGTTTTGGAACAGAATTAGTTAGAGCAATTTTTCTTCACTTGCTAGGAGAAAAATTTTCAGAAAAAGATATAGGAAAAAATCTTGAATTGAAGGATACAGAAATTGAAGAAACTACTATCTCATTTCCACAAAAATCTTTGGATGACTTTTTCTCAAAATAGCGATACCTTAAATAACTTTCATGAAACATATTGATTGATAGAAGTGATCTCTGAAGATCTTATCTTAGAAGAAATAGAACGAATTCAGCATGATTTTGAGGACCTTGATGTTGAAGTAAAATGTGAAGAATCTTTTGATGAATTTGATATTGGAGGAAAAAAAATCAGACTTGTAAAAAGATCAACAATAAAATTACCATATTGGTTAGCTGTTCTTCTTGAAGAAGAGAAATATGTTACGATTATTAATCCTCCAAAAATTGATAGAATAATACTAAACACAAAAAGGGTAGAAGAGGAGAAAAATCCGTATAAGCTTCAAGATATCGATAAATACTTCTATTTATCTGCAAAAAAAACTTACCAAGAATTAGTTGAAAAAGGTAAGATGGCATCTGCTAAAGATAAGGAAACAATGGAGAAAGAGTTATTTAGATTATTAAGAATGAGACTTCCAAAAATTGTTAAAATGGCTGAAACTGATGGAATGAATATCAGTAGTCAATCACGTAATTTAACACCTGAAGAACGTTGGTTGTGTAAACTTATCGCCCATGCAGTCAATAAGTGGAGTAAATCAGTTAATTTTGATATCGATGTAGATTAGATTACTACAAAGAGGTAATATTTATATCAAAGATTGTTATATGCATAATGTGCCAAAGTATATCTTTATTTGTGGAGCTTTAATTTCAGGTTTAGGGAAAGGAGTTGTAACTTCCTCTGTTGGAAGGAACCTTCAGATTAGAGGTAAGAAAATTAATGTCATTAAAATTGATCCTTATCTCAATATTGATGCAGGAACAATGAATCCTTATGAACATGGTGAAACTTTTGTTACAGCTGACGGATCAGAAATTGATGTTGATTTCGGTCATTATGAAAGAATGTTAAACCTAGAGATGAGAGGAGATCAAAATATAACCACAGGACAAGTTTACTTATCTGTCATTGAGAATGAAAGAAAAGGAGAATTTTTAGGAAAAACTGTTCAAGTAATACCTCACATTACTGATGAAATAAAGAAAAGGATTAAGAGTATTGCTGACATAGATCCCGATTTAGATGCTTTAATAATAGAAGTAGGAGGGACTATAGGTGATATCGAAAGTCAGCATTTTCTTGAAGCTATTAGACAGCTAAGAAGAGAAACACCAAGTGAAGATTCTCTTGTTGTTCTAGTGACTTATATCATGGAACCTTCAAACCTGAAAGAACAAAAAACTAAACCTACTCAACATGCTGTAAGAGAATTACAATCGATGGGATTAAGTCCTGATATCGTTGTAACTCGAGGAACAAATGCATTAACAGAAAAAGCAAAACAGAAAATTGTTATGTTTTGTGATGTTCCAGCAAATGCTGTTTTTTCATTACCTGATTTAAATAATGTATTAGAAGCTCCTGCTTTTCTTGATAAACAAGGATTTGGATCAACTCTGAATTTAAAATTAAGATTTGAAGATTTTTCAGCTGATTGGTCTGAAGATATGAGATTGATGGAGAAATTCACAACTGCTGATGATACTATACACATCGCAATTACAGGAAAGTATACTGAATTAGCAGATTCATACATTAGCGTAAAAGAAGCAATAAAGCATGCAGCTGCACATAATAATGTATTTGCTGCTATAGATTTTGTATCTACAGAAGAATATGAAGAATATCCAGATAGGATTCATGAGTTAAATAAATATGATGGTATTTTAGTTCCAGGTGGATTCGGTTCACGTGGAGCTGAAGGTAAGATTAATGTTATAAAATATGCAAGAGAAAACCAGATTCCTTTTCTTGGAATTTGTTTTGGTTTTCAATTAGCAGTCATAGAATATGCAAGAAATCTATGCTCTCTTGATGATGCAAATACTTCAGAAATAAACCAACAGACACCTCATCCAGTAATCGACCTCCTTCCTGAACAAATTGATGTAGATAAGAAAGGAGGAACAATGAGATTAGGAAAACACAGAATCATTCTTGATGAAAATACTCGATTTCATAACATGTACAAGCAAAACTCAATAGAGGAAAGACATCGTCATAGATATGAAGTTAACCCATCTTACATCAAACAAATAAGCGAGAAAGGATTAATTTTTTCAGGTCGTTCAGAGGATGGTATAAGAATGGAAACACTAGAACTTCCGCAACATGAATGTTTCATAGCTGCACAATTTCATCCTGAATTTCAATCCCATCCAGAAAAGCCATCTCCACCTTACTATGAATTCATTCTAGCTGCTAAAACTCGCTCAAAGAAGCGATAAATATAGAGTTAAATTTTTCATTTAGTTAATATATTTAAAACTAAATATTATTAGTGGTCAGTAAAATGGGAGTAAATGAGAAAATAGATTTAGCAATTGATAAAATCTCTCAAAAAATTAAAACATATAATGAACATAGAAGATTGTTTCAAGATCTTTTTCGATCAGTAAAGCGCTCACTTAATCCTTCAGAATTTCCAAGTGCGTTTGGAATTCAAACTTCAGATATTAGCTTTACAACAGAGGTGTCTGAAACAAATGTTGAAGGATTAAAAATTGCAGGAGTAGATGGAGGAGTTATTCATCGTTCTTTAAACTTCTTTGATATTGCTCTTATTAGAGCAGTAGGTGTATTGTTTTATTATCGAAAGGAAAATAATCCCATTGTCAACTATTTTCCTGAAGAACAACCATTTCCAGATATCCTAACCAGCATCGAACCATTATCTCAAAATGAAATTGATGCTCTAATTTCAATGTGGAGAATACAAAAAGAAATTCGATGTTGTATTTCATTAGTTGAAGAAGATGTACCAGATATCATTATTTTAGATGGTTCAGTTCTACCTTATGTTGAGTACAAATATATAAGTCAGAAGGATTTCTTAATGAATCAGTACAGAAACATAAAAACACTTTATAGAAGATTATATACCCTGTGTAAGAAAAATAGAACTTTACTCTGTGGAGTGGTAAAAGATTCTCGTTCAGCTATTCTTACAGGTAAACTTTCACCACTTTTACCTCATTTAGGAAAACTCCCAGAATTTGAGAGATTGTTGAAAATTGACTACAGACCAATTATAAAACAATTACGAGATACAGATTTACTTTATCAGATTCTTGATAAAAATGAACGAACTTTTGAGTTTTTCCTTTCAAAATTCAATGATGAGAGTGATAAAGATCTTGATAACTTTGATATTCACTGTTTTTATCTAAAAACTGCTGAATTTGATACACCCTTAAGAGTTGAGTTTCCAATCCTTTTCTCTAATCAGCAAGAGACTTCGAAAAAAATAGCTTCTTTGGTTACTGCAGTATCGAAATATAATCCAGAATATGGAATGCCTAGTGTAATAATAGAAGCAGATGCAAGAGCCAGATTACAAGAGACAGATGCAGACATTTTAATTGATGAAATTTCATCTAAGATTGGATACTCAAGTCATTCTCTCCAAAAAAGAAGGAACAGAATCCCATTCAAAACAGGTGATTAAATGAGTGAAAAAAGTATAGGTACAGTTATAGTAGGTGAAGATAATTCACCAAACCCTTCAGAATTTAGTTTTGTTTTAACTAGAGATGAAGAAGAATTTCGATTGCAAAAAGGAATGTATATTGTTGTTCCATCAGAGGATGGCAAAATAATAGCAACAATTTCAGACGTTTATAAAACTAATAGATATTTCTCTTCACCTTCTGCAGTTAGAGCATACGAAACTAGTGGAAAAACCATGGCTTCAATATTTCCAGCAGATAGATGGGAGCACATAATTGCTAGAGCAAAGACTATGGGAATAATGACAAAAATAGGAATTCAAAGACTTCTCTATCCAGTTTCTCCAGGAGAAACAGTATTCACCCCTGACACTGAGACTTTATCTAGATTTCTTGGATTGGAAAAGACAGATGGTTTACTTCTTGGTAAAATTGATCAACACGATCTTGACGTAAGATTGAACTTGACTCGATTATTACAAAAGCATGTTGCTGTTCTAGCAATTTCTGGCGCGGGTAAATCATATACAGTTTCTGTGATATTGGAAGAGCTCCTTACTAGGAAGAAAGAACAGGGAAGAATTGCAGTTGTACTTTTTGATGTTCATGGAGAGTATAAAGGATTAGGGGATGAAAAATCACCATTTCATAAGAAAACAGAAATCTTTCCTGGAGCCGTTATACAATTCGCAACTCACTCTATAAGGCCTGGACAATTTGCAGTTTTTGAACCTCAAATAACACCTGTACAAACTAGAGAGCTCTATAGGATAAATCAAAAACTATTTCACGACAAAGTAAAGCAAGGAGAAGGCTACATTATTTCAGATATAATTGCAGAATTAGAGAGTGATGACCAAATAAATCCAAGAAGCAAAGAAGCGCTCATTGGTTGGTTATATACATTAGAACGTACAAAATTATTTGGACTTGGAGAAAATCCTGCATTAGAAGAAATATTAGAACCAGGAAAACTGGTAATTTTTGACCTAAGTGAGTTTACAAGTATGAAACTTAAACAGATGATAGTGAGTTATATTCTGTATAGAATATTTGATTCGAGGAAAAAAGACACTGTACCTCCAACAGCTATTGTCTTGGAAGAAGGTCATCAATTCGCCCCAGAAGCGCGACTTGAATTAGCTATCTCTCGTCCCATAGTAGAAACTATAGCAAGAGAAGGAAGAAAGTTTTTCACCTCCCTTATTTTAGTAAGTCAAAGGCCTGTTAAATTATCAACAACGACTCTAAGTCAATGCAATACTCACATTATAATGAATGTTCTTAATCCATATGATCTCGATTTTATAGGAAGGTCATCTGAAGGTATTGATAAAGCAACATTAAGTGCAATTACAACACTTGGTGTAGGAGAAGCGATAATTGCTGGCAATGCAGTTAATCAACCGATTTTTGTCAAAATCCGTGAAAGGAAAACAAAAACAATGAAAACAAAAACACTTGAAGAATCCGCAAAAAAGTATGATGTATGAATTCGAAGACCTTAACTAAAATCCGTTAAACAAAATCTTTTTAAATTATAGTCCTTCCCTCAAATCATACAAATAAACAAAACTGGTGTATAAAATGAGCAGTATTCCAATTAATTCGTTAAGAAAGGTTATCGGGCAAAGTATAATTATTAGATTAAAAGACAATGTAAAATACAAAGGAATACTGGAAAGTTTTGATCAACATATGAATTGTCATTTAAGCAATGCAATAGAAATAATTGATAACGAAGAAGTTTCAAATTATGGTAATATTTTTGTTAGAGGAAACAACATCCTCTTAGTTCAGCTTTATGTAGATGAATTATAAATTATTCATCATTTTCTTTAGTTCTTTTCTTTCTTTCACGACTTATTGTTTCATCATACTCTTGTATTTCTCTTTCTCTTACTTTACGATAATCTTCAACTAATGAATCAAGGAAGTTTTCTTTTTTCTCTATAATTACTTCTTCTAGCTCTTGCTCAGCTTTCTCTATTAAATTTAGAAATTGATCTTCCTTTATTACAGCTATTTCATCAATTCTTTTTATCTCAACATCTGAAATATCCGCTAGAGGGATTTGTTTTTCGATCAAAATTTTCTTAGCATAATACGAAAGTTGGTTTATGTTTCCTATTATTGCTTTGATATTATAGGATAGAAGTTGTTCAGCTGTTTGACCTCCTCCTCCCGTTGTATCCAAAATTAAAACAGTATCTCCAGGACCCAATCCATATGTTTTTACTGTATTTTCTATCTCTTCATTTGTGAATTTTTTAATTACTTTTATTGGTAACCATCCTTCTTGATTTCTTAACCATGTAACTTTTTTCAATTCCTCAACTCTATTCACATATCTTTCTAATTCATCTTCTAATTGCTTCATTTTTTCTTCAAGGAAGGAAATTTTGTTATCCTTTACAATAAACATTTTTTCTTTCTGAATCCTCTCGACATATTCAAATTTTCCTTCATCTAATTTCATCTGAAGATACTCTATTTTTTCTTCCATATCTCTATTTTCTAAATGTAACTCACTGTTTTTTCTTCTTTCCCAGTCCAATTGTTCTTGAAGTAAATTGATTTTATTCCCTAACTCACTAATATCTGGAGATGCAGGTTTTACCGCTTTTTGAACCACAGCTAAATCTTCAGCAATAACTGAATCTTCCGCTATCATTTTTTGAATCTCTTCTGTAGCTTCAACTGGTGATTTACCCTTAACAACGGAATCCTTGATTTCATCCCTTAAAGATTTGTCAAAATCATTGAAGTACTTTCTATCAATTTTTTCAAATTCTGCTTTGTAATTAGTGTAACCACGATAAGCAGAAGCTAAAGAATCACGTTGATGAGCATTTTTTACCATTACCCCTTGTTGCATCGCTAATTTTCTTGCTATATCATTTTTTTCTGATACTGTCATTACACTTCTTGGAGTATACAACTTGGAATTAAGAGTTGCTGAGATCTTTTCAACATAAGAAGGATAAGGATAGACATCAACACAAATTAGAGTTGGTTTTCCATAACGAGTAATTTGCCTTATGATCTGTCCTCTCGTTGCTTCTCTGTAACTTTCCACTTTCAAAATTCTTCCACTTAAATCTAGAATAGACAACCCTACAGTTAAACCTGGATCAATTCCAACAATTAGTCTTTTTAATGATGATTTTGTTTGAATCTGCTGTGAAAGAGGGATAAATTCTACTCTCTCCTTGTTCACTGGAAAAATTTTTACTTGATATAATTCACCTTTTTGTTTTCTGATTGTTTTAGTTATTTCCGATATTGGTGCATAAATACTAAAGACAACTTTTTGAGCTCCAAATTTGCTTTTTGCAGTTCTTTTATCATAATCCAATCGGAATTCTATCAGTTTTTCTTCAATCTTCTTTGCTTCTTGATTAACCGTTGTATCCATTAACCTGCTATATCTTTTCTGAGACCATCCTCCTGGTCCTTTTGATTTAGCTCTTGAGATAATGATTTTTGTTTCATCCTCAAAGGGCTCGATTAGATATCCTAGTTTTTTAGAAGCTAATATTGCACAAGCTTCTGCAGCTGAAAGAGGTGTTAATTTTCCTGCAGGTTTTAATCCATGTTGACTCATTAATTTATGAAGAGAAGTAAATCCATGAATAGGAGAACCTGTAATCTGTACTAATTTTGTGTTGGGTAAAAGCTGTAAACAAAGATGAGGAATCTGTGATGGTTTCTTAACTAGTTCATAGATGTTATCACTTACCAGAAAAACAGCTTGAGAACTTCTTACAATTCCTAAGAGTTTTTGTAAATTTACTTTCTCATATTTCTTGATGATTTCTTCTTTTTTTGCGTCATAAACACAAACAGCATAGTGTGATGATCTTGTAGGAGATTCTTGAGGTAGTATATCAACACCAACAATTATAGCATCTGTTTCCGCTATACAAATCACCTCATTTTATTATGTAATCAATTACTGTTTCTACTTCTTCTGTTGTTATAGACCATTTTTTACCGAAGAAATCAAGAAGATGGGTAAAATCTCTTCGAAGCAAATTAACTGCTTCAGGGTGATCTGATGGGACAGCTTGAGGAAAATCTATTATAATTAGTGAGTCTCTTCTTATGTCATACAGCATATTGAATTCTGTTAAATCAGCATGAACCAAGTTATACTTCTGATAAAGTGTTTTTGCAAATTCAATTATTTTTTCAAGTAATTTTATTGGTTTCTTAGGGTATTGGACTTTTACCAGTTCAACTCCAGGAATAATGTTCATAACTATCATATGTCGGTTGTTCCCTTTTAGAACAGGTATTGGTAAGTTTTTATTTTGGAGTTTTAGCAAATTTTCATACTCTCTTTTTGCAGCTATTTCAGCAACAGAGAACATTGAATAATGAAATTTTCCTTTAAGAAAATCTCTTTTTCTCTTAACTTTTTGAAAACTAGCTCTACCTGTCCTATTAATTTTCAGCATCACTTCGTTATCTTCAAAATCGACTGCATAATAAATATCGCTTTCCTTTCCAACACCACTAGATCTTCCAACACCGTAAACTTTTTTGTCTATATACAATTTGTTTAAAGCTAGTGCATCAAAACCCGAAAGCGTTAATGTATATCCTACAAATTGCCCTGTCCATCTTCTGGTCAGTTTTAATTTATTTAATCTAGATAGATAAAGATCAACATCCTTTTCTCTATAACCTGAATAGTCTGCTACTTTCTCTTTAGGAGCATATTCTCCTTTCTTTAGAAGAGTTTCCACCATATGTAAGGTTCTAAGTTCTTCATTGGATAAATCTTTCAGAACTTTAGCTCCTCTTAGAGAAATTGGCATCATAATGTTTTAAGAGCATAACTTAAAATGCTTTTCTTTCTTAAGGTAAATTGAATGAGTATAAAGAAATTCGAAGTAAGAAGACGGTATGATACAACTGCAAAACATTATGATCCTAGGTATACTAACATTCAAAATCAAAAATACAGGGAGGTTTTTTCAAATGGTAACCTTTCTGATTATGAATTAATATTAGATGTTGGTGCAGGAACTGGTCTTCTTTTGGATTTCTGTAAAGAAAAAACCCAAGATGTCTTTTGTTGTGATTTTTCCATTAATATGTTAATAGAGGGAAAAAAGAAACACAAAAATGGATTTTTCATTTGTAGTGACATAGAATCCTTGCCATTTAGAAAAAATAGTTTTGATTTATGTACAAGCTTTTCAGTTCTTCAAAATATACAAGATATTAACAAGACAATTGCAGAAAAATTTTGGGTTTTAAAAGATAATGGAGAACTTATTTTAACAGCACTAAAGAAGAAATTTGATAAAAATGATTTGAAACATATTATAGATAAAACTGGTTTTAAGCTTGTGAAAATATGGAATTTATCTGTAGAGGATATCTCGCTTATTGCCAGAAAAGGGGAAAGATGAAATTATCTATCTAGATTATATCCAGTATGATCCTACTAATTTTTGTCTTGCAAACCTTGCGTACACCATGTGCACCTGGCTCGTAACGAGATTCCAGAACACCCGCAACTTCCAGTTTCTTGATTTGAGCTGATGTGTTTGCTTCTGTCTGCTTCATTTTCTTTGCAATACTTGAAATATCCATTTCTTTGTCAATTAGAAGTTTGACTATATCATATCTTGTTTGAGATGATAAAGCTTTTGCCAGTATAATTATTAATTTTTCATCATTTAATTCAAGAGTTTCTGTCAACTTTAACCACCCCTTGGTTAATCAAGCTGGAGTCTTTAAAGGATTATTTAAATATAGCTCTTGTTTGAAAGAAAAAATAGATATTTTCTTATTCATTGTAGTAAAAAAATGGAACATTGATAAAATTATTGAGTGTTTTAGACCTTTATTTATAAGTAATATCTCTTAAATAAACAATTTTCCTTAACTTCGTTTAGATATTTCAGTTAACTATTTAAAAAATCCCTCATGAATCGTTAAGGCTAAATATTTTTTTATGATAAGTGAAGATGCAATATAAATAAATTCACTAGGTTTAGATTTATGAGTAGTACAATTGATGAAAGAATTCGTGATTTGGAGGAAGAAATACGAATAACTCCTAAGAATAAGTCTACTGAACATCATGTGGGTACATTAAAAGCTAAACTTGCAAAAGCAAAACGCAAAAAACTTGATGTTCAACTCTCAAAAACTGGAAGTAGTTACGGATTTGATGTCAAGAAAGCGGGAGATGGTTCTGTTGTTCTTATTGGATTCCCTTCTACAGGTAAATCTACTCTTATTTCAAAAATAACAAGTAAGCAATCAAAAGTTGGTGAGTATGCTTTTACAACAACATCTGCTATTCCGGGAATAATGTTTCATAAAGGTACTCAAATTCAAATTATAGATCTTCCAGGAATTATTGAAGATGCAAGTCGAGGAAGAGGAAGGGGAAAGGAGATTCTTGCAGTTGCTAGAACTGCAGATATGATTCTTTTACTTCTCGACCCAAAAAAAGCCGAATTATTTTACGAAAAAGCTTTAGATGAACTCGGTGGAGTTGCAATTAGACCAGGAAAAGAAAAACCAAACATTAGAATTCGCAAGAAAGAACGTGGAGGGATTGCTCTTTCAACTTTAACAAAGTTAACTCATATGAGTGAAAAAACATTCAGTGGAATTTTAAGAGAATATAAGATAATGAACGCAAGTGTTACTGTTCGTAGTGATCCTACCATGGATGAATTAATTGATGTTTTAGAAGGCAATAGAGTTTATCCTCGATTAATGATAGTAATTAATAAAATAGATACAATTACTGAAAAAACAAAGGGAAAGTTAAAACGAAAGCTTCCGGAATCGATATTAATTAGTGCACTAACAGGGGAGAATCTTAAACTACTTAAAGAAGAGATAGTAAAGAGGTTAGAACTCATCCAAATTTTCTTGAAGAAGCAGAGAGAAAAAACAGACTATGATGAGCCATTAATTGTGAAATATAATTCCACAATAAAAGATGTGTGTGATAAAATTCATCGCAAATTTAAATCGCAATTTAGGTATGCAGTTGTATCAGGACCTAGTGCCAAACATAGGAAACAAAGAGTTGGCTTGGATCATGTAGTTAAAGAAGGGGATGTAATAACTATCATTGTTAAGAAGTTCTAAAAGTTCATTCTCTTTGATATCTAATTTCTCCACCTATGATAGTATAATCCACAATAACTTCATGAAATTCTTCTTTTTGCATTACATCTAACTTATGACTCAGCATTACTAAGTCTGCAAGCTTTCCTTCGGTGACTGATCCCTTAATATTTTCCTCCTTTACCGATTTAGCAGGATGCAAAGTATAGCTTCTGATAGCTTCTTCTAAGCTTAACCTTAGTTCTTGGTTTGGATGAAAGAGAGCTCCTTTTATTCCATATAGAGGTCCTAAAGGCATTCCATCACTCCCAAATGCAAGTATCAGGTTTTCTTCCAGAATCCATCGGAAAGGATTATTGATCATTGTTCTTTCTTTTCCTAATCTTTGTTCATACATACCATCAACATCAATTAAGCCCCACCTCCAAACAAAATTAGGTTGCATAGAAAAAACCAATCCCAACTTAGCAGCTCTTAAAACATCTTCTTTTCTAAGAATTTCTGCATGTTCAATCCGATGAAGAGCTTCTTGGCTTTCTAATGGTTCAATGTTTTTTTCAATAGCAGTAATTAGATTAGCATTTGCTTTATCACCTATAGCATGAGCTGCAATTTGTAAATTAGCTTGATGAACTTTGGAAACCATAGTTTCAAGTTTCTCTTCATCATATAATGCAAAACCATATTCGTTAGGTTTGTCATCGTATTCATCAAAAACATAAGCTGTGCGAGAGCTAATAGCTCCATCTGTCATTAGTTTCACAGCTCCAATTTTGAACCACTTATCACCGAAGTTTCTATCTAAACCAATTCTTATTGCTTCATCAATCATATCCTCGTAAATAATCCCATAGACTCTCACTTTTAGTAGGTTATTCTTAGTAAGGTGTAAATAAACAGGTAAAGTTTCAAAAGTGATATTATCATGTACAGAAGTGATACCTAGTTCTATAGCTTCTTCAAATCCTAGCTCAAAACCTTGTATAAAGTCATCAAATGTTGGTCTGGTTTCTTTATTTTCTTTAAGGTCAACATCTCTTAGAGTCCCTATTACTTCACCTTTCTCGTCCAAATCTACTCCCAGTTGAGTTTTTAAAAGTCCTAATCTCTGAAAACCCAAACTATTCACTGTTTCAAAATGACCTGAAACATGTCTTAGCTTAACAGGATTATTGGGACTAACTGGATCTAAATCAGCTGCCGTAAGATACCTTTGATCTACCCATTTACTTTGATCCCAAGCTCTTCCAATTATCCAATCCCCAGGTTGTTTCTTATCTACTTCCTGCTTGACTAAATCAACTACTTCTTCTATACTCTTTGTTTCACTCAAATCTAGATATACTTTGTTTAATCCATTCCATGCTATGTGGGTATGTGCATCAATAAAACCAGGAATTACACTTCTTCCCTTAGCGTCAATTACCACAGTATTTGGTCCAACTAAATCAGAGAAATCATTTCCATTACCAACTTTCATAATAGTATCCAAATAAATAGCTACATATTCAGCTCTTGGAGAGTTCTCATCTATTGTCCAGATATTAGCATTCTGAATAATTAAAGTAGCAAATATCTTCTCTGCCATAATAGAATTTTTACTAGACTGATTTTAAAATATATTGTAAGACCATCTGAAATTTCCTAGAAAATACATTTATAGAAGTCCGAAAGAAATATTCACAGAATCAAATGACAAAAATAGCACTAATTCTAACAGAAGATCGAGAAAAAGGAACAAAAGAAGTAGTAGAGCTATTAGGAATAAACCCAGTAAATCTGAAAAATGTAATCTTGAAACCTAATTTTAATACAGCTGATACTCCTCCAGGATCTACTGCTATAGAAAACCTTCAAGGCTTAATTCCTACATTAAAAGATATGGGGGCATTATCAATTACACTTGCTGAAAGGAGTGGTCCTGTTAATACTAGAGAATGTATGGAAGAAAAAGGAATTTTCAAATTAGCTGAAGAGCTAGATTTTTCCATTGTCAATCTTGCTGAGGTTCCAGTTGAAGAATATGTTCACCTTAAACCAAAAAATTCTCACTGGGAAAATGGTTTTCTATTTGCGAAATTATATCACGAAGCTGAATGTATAGTAGAAACATGTTGCCTGAAAACACACAGATCAAAAGCTCATTTTACTCTCTCAATAAAGAATGCTGTAGGTATGGTACCAAGACGAGAATTAGACGGACATGGATATATGAGAGAAATGCACAACTCTCCCCATATTGCAAAGATGATTGCGGAAATCAATTCTGTTTTTAATCCTGATTTAATTGTTCTTGATGGAGTGACTGCGTTTGTAGATGGAGGTCCTGCTACAGGAACCAGAATTGAAGCTAACATAATTTTGGCAGGAACCGATAGAGTAGCTATTGACGCTGTAGGAATTGCAATTCTAAGGATTTTGGGGACAAACCCACATGTTTCAAAAGGATCAATTATTGAACTTGAGCAAATTGCAAGAGCTGTTGAATTAGGTATAGGTATTTCATCACTTAAAGAGATTGAAATACTAACTAAAACTGATGAAGCAGAAGAACTTGCAACAAAAATCATACTGGAACTAAATAAATGATAAGATAATTTAATTGGAATAGTATCAAGCAAGTTGTTAGATTCAATAATCTTTTTAACATAGGTGTAACTTTCATGTGTCAATGTCAGAACTGAATTTCTTACTTACTTTAAGGGCAAAAACAAGAGCTAGTTTCAAGGAAATTGTTGAAGCTCAAGAAACAAGAGAGCTTGTTGCATTCCTTACTTCGCAGTTCGTAGCATTTTTAGTTTTTATGTCATTAAGACAGATATTTCCTCTTTATTTACAAAAATCTACAGGATTATCTCAAGATGAAGTGTATATCAAATGGGGAATCATTGTTGCAGCATATACATTCGGTGGTATAATAACTCGTATTCCTTCTGGTTACTTGATTGAGAAGTTTGGTAGACGAATATTAATTGTATTTTCATTCATTATTATGACTCTCGCTGTGGGAGGTTTAGCTTTCACAGAAAACACAATTCTGTTAGCGATTCTCTGGATTGTTTTACGTTCTTCAAATAACATCTTTGGTTTATCTAGTAGATCTTTGATTTCTGATTTAGAAACAAAGTATAAAGGATTTTACAATTCTATAATTTCAACATCTGGTAGGTTTGGAAGCCTTATAGGGACCATTAGTTTAGGAGTTCTACTTGATTTCTTTGACCCTATTGTTATGTTAATTGTTGTCTTTGTACTATCAATTATAGGAGGCATTCTCTTTTTTGTTATTTTCACAAAAGGGAAGGGAGAAGAAAAACATGAAGAAAGAAGAGAGGATCAAGAGAAAGGAGAAAAAGCTAAGCTTAGAGTCCATCATTTTACTAATAAAACATTTATATTTTTCTTCATCGCTTTTGTGATTTTTGGACTCATGGAAGGATTCACAAATCCCCAATTTTCCTTGTATGGGTACAACATAATCGGATTATCTGAAAGTCTTGTTGGAACTATCATTGGTCTTTCAAATATAGGTTTTATTGTAATAGGTCCAATAATTGGTTTAGCTATATCCTTCCGTAAACAAATTATTGACATCATACTTTTAGTAGCTTGTGTATTAATCTCAGTGAATTTTCTGTTGATTTTCTTAATGCCTTTCAATCAAGCAATGTTCATAGTTTTTCTCTTTATTAGGAGCGTAGGGCATGCTTTGTTCTTTCCAATAGTAATGACGATTCTAACTTCAGAACTTGATAAGAAGCATTTTTCAATTTTATATTCAGTTATTACAACTGCTTTCTTTCTTGGAATATCTGGAACAAGTTATGCTTCTGGAGTTCTGCTAAATATAGATGTCACATACTTCTGGTTATCTTCATTTATAACCTCTGTTGTGTTGGTTTTTGTGATTTTAGCATACTTAGTTATTAACAAAAGAAGGGATAGAGACTTAAAAGAGCAATCAATAGATTTTGCGGGTCTTAAATAATACTTTTCAGTTATATTAATGTGTCAATAGAAATCAGAAATTTATCTAAAACATTCCAAAAGAAAGGTAAAGAAACACTCGCTTTAGATAATATAAATGTTCAAATCAAAGAAGGAGAATTTGTAGCTTTGCTAGGTCCTAACGGAGCTGGAAAAACTACTTTAACTAAAATCCTCAATACACTTATTCTTCCATCATTAGGAGAAGCATTCATTGATGGTATAAGTATAAGAGAAGACAAGAAAATACGTCAAATGGTTGGTTCTGTTTTTGGGGAAACAGGAGGAAGAAGTTTGTACTATAGATTATCAGTTTTTGATAACCTCCTGTTCTATAGCACTCTAAGTGGTATCAAAAAAGCTGAAGCAAAAAAAAGAATAAACTCATTATTACAATATTTTGATCTAGAAGACAAGAAAAATACTCTTGTCATGAAACTTTCGACAGGTATGAAAGCTAAAGCCTTACTTATTCGAGCATTAGTACCATTTCCCAAAGTTTTACTGCTCGATGAACCCACTTTAGGTTTTGATGCAGAAAGCTCTGAAAAAGCAAAAGAGCTTCTTCTTGAATTTAACAGAGAAATAGGTACAACAATCTTACTTACAAGTCATAATTTTACTGACATTGATGATTTAACACAACGGTTGATATTAATAGATAGAGGTCAAATAATTCAAGACTGCTCTCCTTCAGACTTTAAAAGTGCAGCTGCTCAGGAATATGTAAAATTAGTATTTTGTCTCCCATCTTTTCATTACAAGAGTTTTGAAACTTTGATGAAACATTCAGCTGGAGCTGAAATCTTGTTTTTTAGAGATAAGGATATAGATAATTTTATCTTTGAAGCTAAAATACGACCAACAAAGTATACACTGAATGAGACTATTTCTCGAATAACTGTCTTAATTCTAAGAGCAGGAGGAGAAATCTATCAAATTGCTCCACATATGCCATCTCTAAAAGAATCTTTCCTAGCTTTCCTTGCTCTTAGTAAACAGAAAAGCGTTGAACATCCTAAATCTGTAGAAGAAATGTTTTCTATACCTTTTCAGGAGGAGGAATAGAATTTATCAACAAGCTGAGGAGGTAATATCCTCCTTTAAGCCATCAACTAAGAGAAGTACTTTCATCTCAAGAATCTATAGTATATTTATTTCAAGAATAAAAATGGCATTAAACTACAAAAGTAGTTTTCTCATGATAATTGCACTGAATCTGATAATGATTGTTATGTATTTTTTCTTCAGTCGTTTGAATCCAGATATAACAATTTTTGGGATTGATGCATCTTATTTTGAATTCTGCATAATTGGTCTCTGTCTTCAGATGGTAGTTGGAACAAGTTTAGGAACGGTATGTGCTAATATTTTCAATGAAATTTCTGCAGGAACATGGTCTTCTATTTTACCGTTTTTCAATTTTTTAGAATACTCAATTGGAACCACTCTTGCAGGTGCATTCATATCGTCTTTTTCAATATTTATTGCACTAGGATTCACATATCTTATTGCAGGATTTTTTTTTGTTATTACGTTTCAAGAAATTATGCTGATTTTTTTCCTTTTTATTTTGATTTTAATTTCTCATATGGCTATATCCATGCTTTTCGCTGCCTTTACTATTTACTATCAAAAAAATAGTAGTCTAGTTTCAACTTTATATCATCTAACAAAGACATTCACTGGAATTGTTTTTCCAGTTTCTTTGTTATCAGGTTTTCCTTTAGTGTTATCAAAAAGCCTTCCTCTAACATACGGATTATCAACCCTACAGTCAATCCTGTTTTCTTCTTCTGTAGATTTTAGAGGGTATTTATTTAATTGTTTAATACTTGTATCTCTTTCTATAATAATTGGTTTAATAGCCTGGTTTCTTTTTTCTTATAGCTTAAAAAACGCAAAAAAACATGGTAAGTGTGATTGGTATTGACATTTTACAAAATATATGATGAAATAACAAAAAGATTCTCTGTTATAGATCGAACTCCATCATTCTTTCAAGGATTAAAAGCTATTTTCATTAGAAATTTCAAAATTATTTGGCAGTATAAATTTTCAACAGTTTTAAATTTTGTAAATACACTCATTGTATCTTCTCTATTCTATTATATTGCACTGTTAATTCCAGACATGCAAATTGAGCAAGACCTATACATTGTAGATAGTGTCTCTTTTATCTTTGCTGGGTTTGTTTTAGTTAATATAGCGACAAAGATTCTAAACAAATCTCTTAACAGTATTAGCAGTGAGATGAAGCAAGGAACATTTGAAACTCTCTCTACACTCCCTTTTGGACTAAGAAAATATTTCATTTCGGAGGTAGCTTTCGAGATGATATACGGTTTTATAACTTCAATAATATTCTTTATTCCAATATTCTTGATATTTCCTATTTTTAGAAATGTATCTATTTCTTCTGCATCCTTTTTTTCACTTTTACTAGTTCTTCTTAGTATATGCTTATTCTTCTTTTCATTATCGCTTTTAGCAGCAAACTTCACAATATTAATTAAAAGAGGAAAGGAAATTTCTTTAGTTATATTAAGCATTTTGCACTTACTCAGTGGAAGTATGTTCCCACTTTCTGTTTTTCCAGGATGGTTAAAGATTATTGCCTATTTCTCACCGTTTACGTTAGGAGTTCAAGCTTTTAGATTATGCCTTTTTGGAAATGGTATTTTAACAGATAGCATAGTATGGAGTGCGGTCTTATTCTTAATTCTATCATCTATTGTTATTATTGTAGCTTTTCTCTTTACTTACAAAAGAATCTACAAAAGGATAAGAGAAACTGGTTCAATTCATGAATATTAAGTGTTAGTGTCTTTTCTAAGAATTCGTAGAAAGTCATTAATTGTAGCGCTTACATCATTTGATTGTGTTATTGCTCTACCTATTACAAGAATATCTACTCCTCTGTCTAGAGCTATTTCACTTGTTAGCAAATTCAAACCTCCAGCTGCAGCTACAAGAACATTAGGAAAAGAGGATTTTGTTTTCTTGATTAACTCCCATGGATGTTCTTGTTTACCTTCTTGATCTATTCCTCTATGAAAAAGAACTATTGAAGGTTTTTTAGTGAGTTGGTTAATTAATACTTCAGGATTCTTTACATTCATCAAATCCAGAATAATATCTATGTCTCTCTTTGTTCCTTCTTCAATAGAACTTTCTATTGTTTCAATTGAAGCTAATCCACTAATTGCTACTGCGCATGCTTTTTCTTCAACAGCTATCTGCACTTCCAGTCTACCAACATCTAAAGTTTTCATATCTGCAACTACGTAAGTATCTTCTGCGTGTGATAGTAATTCCTTGAGAATGTTTATTCCGAATTTCTTTATTAGTGGTGTCCCCGCTTCTAAAAGTATTTTATCAGATTTGGGTATTCCATTTAGTATTCGAACTAATTCATCTTTGCTAACTAAATCAAGAGCAATTTGCAAATATGGAGGATTAGCAAGTCGCATTTTATACACTCATTAAACTTGTTGGAACTTCCTCTTTTAATATCCTTGGTTGAGCTATATCTTTAACATAATCTAAAATATATTCTTGATTTCGCTGATCTCCATGTATAAGGATTATATCTTTAGCACCTGTTTCTTTCATAATTCTCTTTAATCCATCTACTGAGCTATGACCAGAATAAGGGAATTTCATTATTTGATTCTTGAGATTGATTTTCCTCTTCTTACCAGTTTCGGTTTTAACAGTAAGTTCCTTTTTACCATCATATATTTCTCTACCAGTTGTCCCAAATACTTGATATCCTGAAAAACCTAATACATCATCTTCATTAGATCCACATAGTTCAAGATATGTGTGAATTGGACCACCTTCAAGCATACCAGAAGTTGTAACAATAATAGAACCTTTATCACTTGAAGATATCAGCTTTCTTGCATATTGTGTCCTTTCCGAAACTTCGTAAATAGGAATGAAATTACTTTTTTCAAATGGTGAATGCAATTTTGCTTCCTTTAGTTGATCTAAAAACCTTTTTGAAACCCATTTTTCGCTCAAGTAATGTTCAGTTATCATATTCATTTTATTAATCATACCATCCATATAAATTGGAATTTCATCTAAATCATTATCTAATGCTAATGTAATCAAAATTTCTTGTGATCTACCAACAGCAAAAGATGGTAGTATCATTTTGTTTCCTGTTTCAGCTGTTTGTTTAGCTAATAGTCTTAAACCTACATCAATCTTTTCTCTTTCTGGAACATACCTGTCTCCATTAGTAGATTCTGTGATTAAAACATCAATTTTTTCGTCTGGAACTTCGTAACCATCAAACATTGGAGTTATTCTATCATTAATATCTCCTGTATATAGTATCAGTGTCCCTTCCCAATCAATCAAGATTTGAGCAGCTCCTAAAACATGACCTGCATTAAGAAATTCCGCAGTAATCCCATCAGCAATTTTTATTTTCTGATGATAATGGGTTGTTTTTATTTTATTGTAAACAACATCTAAATCCCTTTCTGACCAATGTCTTCTTCCTTCGATTTTTAAGTGATCTCTCCATAAAGTATAAGCTATGTCTTTTGTTGGATGAGTCATATAATAAAATCCTTTGTATCCTTCTTTTGCTAACCGGGGTACATACCCAGAATGGTCAATATGTGCATGACTCAGGAAGAAAGCGTTCAGTGATTTAGCTATTTCATCAACACCTTTTGGTGCTTTTGATAATCCTTTAGGAACAAGCTCTATACCACAGTCTAGTAAAATAGAGTGATCTTTATCACTTAGAAGAAAGCTGCTCTTTCCTACATAATCAGTTGCCCCGAATGCTGTAATTTGTATATCATTCATTGTATTATCTCCTTAGATTTTCAAAGTATCGTCTTTTATTTAGAGCATTATAACTTTGTTTTTATATTTTTTTCAATATTAGTTACTCTTAAAGTTTATTTTATGCAAGATATTTTAGAATCATTCTTGATTTGAATAATCTTTTATATTATGTTATGTTGTTTTTATTTGAGAACTATGGATAATGAAAAGGAAAAGAAGAAACAAGAGAAAGAAAAAACAGACTTTCGAAGTTCCTTATCAGATGCATATAAATCATTAGACCAAGAGTTGGTTAAAGAGCAAGAACTAGATAAACAGAAGAAGCAAGAGATTATAGAAGAGGGAATAGAAAAGGTTGAAAAAGAATCTGGAAAAGATTTAATCTCTTCAAAGCTGCTAACAGGTAAAATCTTGGAGTTGAGACAAAAAGCCGGTATGTCTCAAGCTATTGGGACTGCAGGTAAAGTAAAAACTCCAATTCTATTTAAGAAAGATGAGTTTAAACAAAAATTGACAAGAGAATTACTAATTATTGGAATAGAGGAATTAGCAGACATTGGGGGGGCAATTACAATACCTAACTTAGTAAATTATTTTAGAGAAACAAGACCTAACTGGAAAGTTAGAACAGGTGAGATTCTAGAAGTTCTGAAAGTTATGGAAAAGAAAGAGGTAATTCCCAAAAGAATAGATATTGGTGAAGATGATGTTTTGATTAGATTCAAACCTATTGAGATGTCAGGAGATATACAAGACATTCTAAGATTAGCAACAGGATTACCCTATCTCACTGTAGACAAAGTTACTTCTCATCTAGGATGGCCAATAGAAAGAGCCCAAAGTACTTTAACCGTAATGATGAAAATGGATTTAACAATACTAGAAGAATCTACAGGAAATTATTATTTCCCAGGTATTGATTAAGATATGTAAAACTGACAAAACTTGCATTTTACGAAGAGTTTATAAACTTACAGAAGAAAATTAATATGGAAAAATCTCACACTATATTTTGCGAGATTTTTCCCTCCCTCCCTCATTTATTTTATTTTCAAAAAAGAAGATAAAATTATGATCCTTATTTTTGGTTTTACTAAATGTTTCTGTACCAGTTTTTCTTGTTCTTTTCACGTTTATCTTTATCAATTTCTGATAGAACCTTAACAGCATAATTAGCTGCTTGGATTGCTTCTCTTTCTCCTTTCACACCAAATTCATTAGTGACTCGGTTTGCATAAACAGCACATATAGCACCAGCTCTTCCTTTGAATATACTAGCTAATGTGAATATATGGGAAGCTTCCATCTCAAAATTCAAAACACCCATTTTTTGCATATCTGGAACTATCAATTCTGTTTTACTTATTTTGTAATTTCTATACCCAGGTCTTCCTTGCCCTAAATAGAAACTGGAAGAAGAAGCAGCTATCCCAATATGATAACGAAATCCAAGACTTTCGCAAGCTTCAATTAATGCTAGTACAACTTCATAGTTTGCTAAAGCGGGGTAACTTTCAGGAACATAATATTTACTTGAACCTTCCATTTTAACGGCTCCAGTATTTATAATTAAATCCCCAAGTTCTATTCCTGGTTGAATAACTCCTGTTGATCCAACTCGAATAAAGGTATCACAACCAATATTCATCAATTCAGTTAGAGCAATTTCGCAAGCAGGTGTTCCTATTCCTGTTGATGTAACACTGATGGGAACATCATGAACTTTTCCTGTATATGAGTAATACTGACGATGCCCTGCAACATCATGAAAATCATCCCATGTTTCAGCTATTCTTTTTGCTCTTTCTGGGTCACCAGGTAATAACACAGGACCTGATAGATCACCTGGTTTGCATTCTATATGATATTGTTTTCCTTCTTCAAAAACAGGTTTGTCTGCTAATGGTTTTTTATCTTCATTTCCCATAATAATATAATTAAATCATGAGTAATAAAAACATTTCACACAGAAGAGGATCTTATTACTCTTCCTCTCTTATTTTCTGAAGTAATTCATTAGCATAATCAAATGTCACTTTTTCTTCTTTAGTTAGTTGTTTAGCAACCTTGTCTATTTCTTCCCCTTGAGCTCCTGCATTAATTGCCATGTTTCTAGCATGTAGAGACATATGTCCTTTTTGAATCCCTTCATCGACCAAAGCTCTTAAAGCTGCTAGATTTTGAGCTAATCCTACAGCTCCTACAATGTTAGTAAATTCTATAACATTAGAAACTTGAAGCAGTTTAAGAGAAAGCTTGTATATTGGATTCATATTAATAGCTCCACCAACAGTTCCAATTGATAAAGGCATTTCCAGATACCCAACTAAATCCCCTTCCTCATTTTTCTCATATTTAGTTAATGCTTGATATTTACCTGTTATAGCAGCAAATGCATGTGCTCCAGCTTCAACGGCTCTAGTATCGTTTCCAGTAGCCAATAAAACAGCTGTAACTCCATTCATGATTCCTTTATTGTGAGTTGTTGCTCTATATGGATCATTTTCAGCTAAATCGTTTGCTAGAAGAATCTTATTTACAATCTCATCTCCACCTAATTCTTCTTTATCAAAAGTTGCTTGAACTTTTACCATTCTTTTTAATCCATAGTTTGAAATGATTTTAAGAAGAGCTTTACCTCCAGTGTACTCTTCAATTTTTAGTTTGATTTCCTCAACCATTGTATTAACTGCATTTGCACCCATAGCATCTTTGGTGTCAACTATGAGATGAAGAAGCATATAGTCACCTAATTGACCTCTGACTTGTCTAATCTCGATATCTTTTGCACCACCTTCTAAATCAGTCAGAACCTTATTTGTAGAATTAGCTAAATCCAGCAGGTAGTATTGGTTTTCTTTAATTATTTTTTTTGCTTCTTCAAAATCCTTAATCCCTAAAATTTGCATTTGGCCAATAGTATAAGAACCAGTGTACTCTGAAGTGAAACCTCCTTTTTTTCTTGCTATTTTTGCTGCATGACTTGCTGCAGCAACGATAGAGGTTTCTTCAATAGCCATAGGAATTAAATGCTCTTTCCCATTTACTATGAAGTTAGTAGCAATTCCCAAAGGTAAAGAAACTCTACCTACAACATTTTCTATCATATATCCTAGAATTTCTTCTCCCACTTCTTCTCCTTTTAGAATTGAAACATCATCTTCAGATAAGCTAAAAATCTTCGACAAGATTTTTCTTCGTTTATCTATTGTTTTATCATAAAACTTGGATAATCTGGAACTAAATCCCATATGTATAGAAAAGAATGGTAGTTAAAAAATGTTTATTTTTAGAATTATAATTCTTCTAGAACTTGGATTTTTTGATCCTTGAATTGACGCATAATTCTAGTAACATAACCTGCTATCAGATTACGCATTTTTTTTGACATAGGAGAACAGACTTCTTCAACTACATGTTTGTTGTTCTGAAAATCAGTATTTAACTGATCATGAAAATCACGGACAATTTGTTTTGAGATACGTTTTATTTGGCTAGTACGTATGTTACCCATCTAATCACTATTTGAGCATTTACTTTTGATTTTAAAATCTTGCTATAAAAGGGAAATTAATGCTTAGTTTAGAAATAGAATTGTTCCGTTGCATAAACCTCTATACCATTTGGTGTAATCGCAAACGGTCTTTCTACCATTTCATGTTTCAAACCACGCATCTTTCTAATATTCAGACTTCGTATAGCTAAAGAATTTTGGTATTCATAGTTCAATACTATTACACCTTGACTCATGAACTCTTCAACACCAAATCTACTAACTACCCCTCCTCTCATTTCGCTTGTTAGTATTGTTGTACATTCTAAAGAGGACATGACAGCACTTAATTTTAAGATTTGTTTTCTTATTTGTTGTTCAGTTTCCATTGAAAGTGCGAGAGCAGTAATACTGTCAATAACAACTCGTTCTGCAGAGGTTTTGTCTATAATTTCTACTAATTGTGTTATTAGCTCATCTACATCAACCGGAGTTTGGTACTTTTCTTCAGAACTTACACCAGCTCTTGGACTGAATCCATCAATTAGAACTAATAAATTATCTTTTTCTAAATCATTTAGATTCCAGCCTAAATTCAGACATTCTTCTCTCACATGAGCAGGATGTTCATCAAAAGAAACAAAAATTCCACTTTCTCCTCCAGAAACAATACCATGATAAAGAAATTGTACTCCGAAAGTTGACTTTCCTGCTCCAGCAGGTCCAGAGACTAGAATTGTTCTTCCTTTCGGGAATCCTCCTCCAAGTATTCTATCTAGACCTATAATACCAGTTTCAACAAGTTCCATAAGTGCTAATGTTTTTTTTAGATAAAAAGAATTTCGGAAGTATTAATGACATTACTCAACTGATTCCAATTTCTTCAAATCCCATCCGCTTGTTGTACGAAAAACAAAAGTTGGGTGAGATATCTTATCAATTTGTAGAAGCAGTTCAACATCAAATTGTTTCTTGAAGTGTGAAGATGCTTTTACAAACTTGTATTTTCCATCAAGAATATTGATCACTGTACCGATTGGGGATTTCTCAGCTAGTTCAGCTGATTCATCTATTATCCCGATTCTTGCCATCATCCCCCAGTTCATTACTCTTATTAATGGATGAGTTTTATTTTTGCTTTTTACTTCCTCGATACCTAAGCAGTACATTGATGATTTTTGTTCCTCAGAAAGCTTCTCAAAAACAATGTAATCTGATGTAAGAAATTTCTGCAATTCTTTGGGACTTGTTCGCAAATTAAGATTTAATTGATAACTGGATTTTATATCTGGAAAACGTTTGATCAGTTTGTTGTACAATGTTTGTATAGTCGATTTAGCATGCGATAAACCAGCAAAATAAAGCCAACTAAGATATTCGAGACTTGCTATACACATTCCTTTATTCTTATTGTTTAATGATAAGTAGAAAGTTTGCTCAAACATTAATCCAGATTTATTCAAGTCATCCAATTGCATATATTTGAAACCAAGTTGATTGATAAATTCAATGTTATCATAATCATAATCCTTGGCTCTCTCTTCTGCCTTGTTGCCACCTAGAATAACTGTTAGTAAAACTAGAGCTTGTACAACATTAGCAACATCAGTTCGTTGATATTGATTACATTCATCTTCAAAAGCAGGAGTGAAGTAAGAGTTTAACCGTTGAATTTGTCCAGACAACAAAAGAAGTATCATTCTAAGGAAATGTACATTTATTCCAAGTTCTTCAACAGCTCTTGAACTTTGAAACAGAATCATAAGGAGTTTGTCCATGTACACTCTCGCTAAATCAAGTTTCTTATTTTCGATTAGACATATACATGCTAAATATTGTAATCGAGCTAACATTAGTAGAGATTCATTGTAAATAGGATGGTCTTCTATTTTGTCAACTACTAACTTCCAGTCAACTAAACTGTCTGTTATCTCTAATACTCTAGATAAGAGTTCTTCTTCTAATTCTCCATATTTTCCTTGAATGAAATCGTCTTCAAGTCTATTAAGATCTCTCTGTATCTCAACCAATAGTTCGCTTAGTTGTAAAGATTCTATTGAAAAAACCTCTCCTTCTTTTAAGTCACTTTGAGTTTGTTTAACCAATTTTTCTTCATATTCTGAACGAATTACGGATATTGCAGAGTCTAATATCTTTCTAATCCTTTTGACAGGATCATATCTATTTGTGCTCTCGACTGAATATTGTATTTCAGCGGTAAATAATTTTGATTCAAGTTCTTTTAAAAAAGAATTAACTGATGGATTAGTATTTTCTTCAATTACATATCTTACAAAAGCACTATCTATGAGTGTTGGAATATTGATTAGTTCAGCAGTTTCAAGCAATTTTAAATCACTACTTACAACAGTTGCATTTAATTTGTCTGCTAAGAAAATAACAGCTAAATCAGGTTTTTGAGGTAAATTTGTAGTTTTATCATGTAATTTTCTTAGAAATTTTTGAAATTCTGATTCAATAATCCCCCCAACTTTAACGTGAGGTAAAATTGCTCTTTGAACATAATATCTTAATTCATTTTTAATTTGAACAGGAATGAATACTTCTATTTTGAGTTTCTTTAAAACCTGAGCAAAAGTACCATATGAATCTGGTCGAGACTGAAATCCACTTATGAAAAAATTAGTATCTACAACATATACTGCCATTAAACTATGTAAAACAAGGGGTTATTTTTACTTTTTGTCCTATATATGAAAAATTACATTATTTTGTTGTATAATTCAGTCAATCCTTCTTCAAGCTTAATGGATGGTGAAAATCCTAACAATTCCTTAGCTAACTCTATTGAAGCATAACTGTCTCTAATGTCACCTTTTCTAGGTTCTACAAACTTCGGAGAAATATCTTTCCCACTTATAGAGATGATTAATTCAGCTAGCTCAAGTATTGTTGTTTTAATCCCTGTTCCTACATTAAAGATTCTTCCTATTGCTTTTTCATTTTTAAGAATCAATTCAATTGCCTTAACAACATCCATTGCATGAACAAAGTCCCTAGTTTGTTTTCCATCATCTTCAATTATGGGTGATTCATTATTCTTAACTTTCTTAATAAACTTGTAAATGACACCAGAATAAGGATCATTTTCTTTCTGCAGTGAGCTGTAAATATTAAATGGGAGAACAACTGATGATCTTAAGTTATACAGTTGTGAGTATAACAAGACATATTTCTCTGCAACATACTTACTCATTCCATAGGGTGATACGGGATTCTTTGGATGGTCTTCTGTTATTGGAAGAAACTGAGGTTGTCCATAAGTTGCAGCAGAGCTTACATAAATAAATCTTTCAACATTTATTTTCCTAGCAAATTCTAGTAGTTGAATGGTTCCGAGAATGTTTACATTAGCGTCGAAAATCGGATTTTCCACTGATTTATTTATGTTTATTTGAGCAGCACAGTGTAGTATAAAATCTACATCTGGGATGCTTTCGTATATTTTGTGGTCCTGGATTTTCCCTTTTATAAGAGTTACATCATCAGGAGGGGCAACTTTAGGTGATGATTGATCATCTAAAAGTATAACATTATATCTGGATTTCAGTTCTGAATATGCGTGATAGCCTATCTGACCTAGTCCTCCGGTAATAAGAATAGTCTCTAAATCTTTTTCCATATATATCATCGAGGGTAAAACTTTTTAAAAGCATAGCGTTCATTTGCTCATAAATTGCATATATATGTTTTTTATATTCTAATGGTGAAAAAATGACGAAAAAAGTACGCGTAGCAATAGCAGGATTAGGAAATTGCGCATCTGCTCTAATACAAGGTTTAGAATATTATAAAAATGCAGATCCTGAATCTGATTATATCCCAGGTATAATGCATGTAAAATTTGGTGATTATCACATTTCAGATGTAGAAATTGTTGCAGCTTTTGAAGTAAGTACACTTAAGATTGGAAAAGATATTTCAGAAGCAATTTGGGAAGAACCGAACTGCTGCAATAAGTTTTCAGATGTTCCATACAAGGAAGTAGAAGTATTACCAGGTCCTATTGAAGATGGTGTAGCACCTCATATGAAGGAATCTTTTCATTGTTATGATGAATCCAAAGTGCAAGCTGTAGACGTTACTGATGTTTTAAGAAAAACAGAAACTGATGTTTTAATCAATTTCTTACCTGTAGGTAGTGAAACAGCAACAAGAAGATATGCTCAAGCTTGTTTAGATGCAGGAGTTGCCCTCGCAAATGGCATACCAGCATTTATTGCATCTGATCCTGAATGGGGTCAGAAATTTACTGATAAGAATATACCCATTGCTGGTGATGATATAAAATCTCAATTAGGAGCAACAATTTTACATAGAGTGTTAGTAGGATTAGCACATGATCGAGGTATTAAACTTGATGAAACTTTTCAGCTCAATATAGGTGGAAATACTGACTTTGAGAACATGAAAAAAGAGTATAGATTAACAACTAAAAGAATCTCAAAAACACAAGCAGTAACAAGTATGATACCTTATGAAGTGCCTACAAGAATTGGACCATCAGATTATGTTCCATTTTTGGAGGATGAGAAGATTTGTTACTTATGGCTAAAAGGTAAGAATTTCGGGGAACAACCACTAACTGTTCAACTGAAACTTTCTGTTCAGGATTCACCTAACAGTGCTGGTGTTATGATTGATGTTGTACGTTCTTTAAAAATTGCTAAGGATAGAGGTATAGGTGGTCCTTTAATTGGTGTTTCTAGCTATTTCTTCAAACACCCTCCCAAACAAATACAAGATTCTGAAGCATTCCAACTAGTCGAGAAATTCATTAAAGGAGAAATAACAAACTGAGGTGAAATGAATGGAAAACGATACTATTAAGGTTGCAATTGCTGGAGTTGGTAATGTTGCTTCAGGTTTAATTCAAGGAATAATCTACATGAGAGAGTATGAGGAAGAAAAAGAGAATCTACTTCACCCAAAAATCGGAAGTTACGAAACTAAGAACATTCAAATTGTTGCTGCATTTGATGTTGATTCAAGTAAAGTAAACAAAGATTTGTCAGAAGCGATTTTCGTTCCAATAAACAGTACTCCACAATTTATTCAAGTTGAACATTTAGGTGTTGAAGTAGTTAAGGGACCAACTAAAGATGGGCTTTCTAAACATCTAAGACAAGTCATTCAAGTTGCTGAAACTGAAGAGGCAAACATTGTAGAAATTTTACAAAAAACAGGAACAGAGATTCTTATCTGTGCCATTCCTACTGGTGCTGAAGAAGCAGTTAAGACTTATGCTCAAGCAGCTATAGATGCTGAGGTTTCCTTTATTAACTGTACTCCAACAAGAATCGCTAGCAATCCTGCTTGGGCTAGAAAATTCAAACAAGCTAACGTTTGCGTAATCGGTGATGATTTACAGTCTCTAGCAGGAGGAACAGTTCTTCATAAAGGATTTCTAGATGTTCTAAAAGAGCAAGGTGTTAAAATAAAAGACACATATCAATTAGATGTCTCTGGTGGTCTTGAAACTCTTAATACTCTTGATGATGACAGAAAACAATATAAAAGAAATATAAAGGAGCGTTCAATCCAAGAATCTGTAATAAACGAGATCAATATTGCTAGTGGAACCTCTGATTATCTAGAGTTTCTAGGAAATAGAAGAATAGGGCACTTTTGGATTTTTGGTGAAGGATTTATGGGTATGCCAGTTAAAATTGATATAAGATTAGAAACACTTGATGGTCCAAATGCAGCTGGGACACTTATAGATGTCATAAGAGCCACAAAAATTGCTATTAACAGAGCTGGAAATGGTCCAATAAGCTCTATCTGTGCTTATGGATTTAAAGCTCCTCCAGTTACAACAGACAGACATACCTCACATCAATGGCTTAATGAATATTTAGAAGGAAAAAGAACAGAATAATTTTTTCTTCAAATCCTTTCTTTTTTAGAACTTAAGGGATTTTGTTATTTCTATAAGTTTAGCTCTTGGAATAGATTGAGGAAATTTCTTTAAAATTGATATTGCTTTCTCAACATACAGTGAGACTTTTGTTTTTAATGAATCAATTGATCCTGATTTGATTAGTATGTCTTTTATTTTGGTTGGAGAGAAATCTTCTTTTTCAAGATAGTATTTTTCTAGTATCTCTCTATCAGAATTTTCAGTTGTTTCAAAAGCTTTGAGAACTAGGAATGTCTGAATTCTGTTTGTAATATCAGTCCAAACTCCTGATTTCCCTAATTCTTCTTCAGAAGACAATAAAGAGAGTATGTCGTCTCTAAGTTGAAATGCTCTACCAAAGTATATTCCAAAGTTTTTCATGAGCTCCCTATCTTCTTTGGTAGAATCTCCAATTATTACTCCAATTACTGATGCTGCTTCAAATAAACAAGAAGTTTTTCTGTCGATTAATTTTATAGCTTCATCCTTTAACATTTTTCTCTCCCCTTTCCTGAATTTTTCTTCAAGAAATAGGGAAGTGGATAATGTATGCAAAGCTTTGAGTAGTTCATCAACAACTTCCAAAACCTGAGTTTTTGTTGCTAGACTAAGGGCTAAACTACTCATTGAGTAAGACAAAGAAATTGCTGCAAAAGTTGAAAACTCAAGATAGAAGGACTTTTCTTTTCTTCTAAAAATATCCTTATCAAAGACATCATCAACTAAAAGTGTAGCGTTATGAATCACTTCTAAAGCACAGGCTGCTGCATAACTTATATCATTTCTTTCTTGCTTTGATATCATCTCAAATGAAAGAAGACAAATCAAAGGTCGTATTCTCTTACCGCCTTTCCTCAAAATATGATCAATAAGTTCAGTTATCTCTTCATCATAAGGACTTTGATCTCTAAGATTAGACAAATAAGAGTTAATTTGATTCACTTCTTCAGAGAAATCTAAGCTAGATTTAGGCACTAGTATCAACTTATAGCAACAATAGATGTAAAAAAACTTTTTGAACAAAGTAACTAGAAAAGTGATTCTCCCATAGATGAACAGAATTCTAGAAAATTTACATTTAATACTAATAGAAGAATTATCATAAACAAAACAAGAATCAAAGATATATGAACTCCTGGTTCAACTGTTTTTTGTACATATGGTTTCTCGAATGTTTCAAAGAACAAGGATTTGAGAACTCTTATCAAATAGATACTTGAAAAAGCTAACACTAATACATAAACAACAGATATGAGAATAAGATAATCACTAATAATCTTAAAGAGAAGAATTTCTGTTAAGAAACCTATTATTACAGGAAAAACAAACAGAAGTATAAAACTTGTTGAAACTATTATAGAAAGAACAATACGCATTTTTCCTATCCCTTTCAAGTCCTCAATGTTTTCTGAATCAAAACATTTTGACAAATAACTTACAGCAATTGAAGAAAATGAAAATAATAGAACATATCCTATAAGATTCAATGAAAGATATTGCATAACTTGAAGTTGTTTTGGGTAGGACAGATATCCAGATAATGAGAAAGCTAGGATAAGAAAAATAGAACCAATATGAATCTGACTAATATAATGTAAGAGCTTCTTCAAATTTGGAACTGTAATTGAAGAAAACACACCCCATAAAGCTAATATGAAACCAATGATAATGAACAGCCAAATTAAGAGATTGATAATAGATGAATCTCTATTATTTACCGCTATTTTTACCATAAATGAGATACTAATCCCTTTTTGAATAATGGTAAGAATGCTTGAGCTAGACATGTTATTATCATCCGTAAAACCTAATGACCAAAAGTGGAATGGTGGGAAACCTAATTGAATTAGAAGAGAAATTACTATCAGGATTATACTCAAGTATTCCCAAATATTAAGGAATGCAGCCTCTAAAATGACTTCGAAACCATTCACAGCAATGAAATGACACGAAATTCCAAAGAAAAGCAATGTTAGTGATAACCCATTTAAGATTGTATAAGGTGAGATTATTTTTGTAAGCTTGTCTTCAGTAGCGTTCTGTAGATACCTGAAATAAATATTGAGACCAGCATATAGAAGGATAAAACCAAAAAATATAACAAGCCAAGAATTTGAGGAGAAAATAAAGAATGAACTGGATTGCAAAACTAGAAGAGAAATAAATGCAAAATAACTTCTTTCCGAATTTTTACTAGTTTCTACAATAGTTAGAAATTCAAGTAATATGATTCCAACACTAATTGCTAAGTAAATACCAGAGGAAAATGGATTAATTTCGAATACTTGTATTTCTGGAATACCATTTTCGAACGGAGTAAGAATGTATGAAAACAGAACAACAGATATGATAGAACATAATATAGAACAATAACCAAAAATGAGTCTCATTCGTCCCTGAAACACAACAAATTTCTTAGCTATTTTATGTGATAATAATCCTGTAGTCAGAATAAGGATTATCCCTAAGAGTAGTAGCTCTAGATGCAAGTAGTTAAAGAAAATTGAAGAAATATAACTCATCTTAATACACCTCTTCTATTCATAAAATACTTCCTCCTACATAGTATAACACAAATGTCAACAATATTACGAAAATGAATAGAGCTGCTAATTGAAGTTGTTTTCTTAACGAAGCTTGCTCAAGCTTAAGGAAAAATTTAGAAGTATTTACAAAAATTTTCTTGATAAATGGTCTTATATAATCAGTTAATGAAATTGAGATAGCAGAAATAATTTTAGAGATAAATTTGATAATATTTTTTGCAGCAATTTGATACAAAAATCCTGCAATGATGATATCATATGTCCAAACTGAGAGAGGTTTTATTATATTTAACCAAAACCAACTAGATGCATAGAATATAAAATCAAAGTAATATATGGATCTAATTGTTTTTCTTGCAGGCGCAAAGAAATTAAGTATTTTCTTATTCAGATCTGCTAAGAATTTTGAACTTATAAAATACAAAAGCAAGATTACAAAGTAAGAAACTATAAGTGGGATTACTGAGATAAGATAATCGCTAGCTAGCAAAATTATAACTGGAGCTATTGAATTTTGCAAGAAGAAAGTTGGGAAAAATGCACTTGTTAAGATGAGTATTAAAACAAGGGAGATAATTGTAAACTTATGATTAGAGCTTAATACCATTTCGTTCCTTTTCTTCCAAATCCTTCTTAAGAAAATCAAACAAATGAAGAAAACTATAACAAGTGTTAGAAGCCCTCCAGACAATAATCCTATTGGTGCTAAAAGATTTGTTGAATAGAAGGAATATGTAAGAGTGACTAAAACACTATTGAATGGAATTACGCCTAACAAAGGAAGCAGTGCTAGAACAATCGCTGAAAAAATAATCAATAAGCTGGAAATACCAGATTTAGCATTTTCTAATTTTTTATTTTCATTGATTTTTACTTGGATTGAAATAAGTATTAAGAGGATTCCAAAAACAAAAGGAAGTAGTGTCAATTGGTGAAGCGCAGCTGAATATAGTCCAGATCCTATAGAAAAGAAGATCAATCCTATAAATGAAGATTGTAGGAGATATATAATGTCATATCCTTCGTTCAGAAAAACAGCTACAATTACTGAAAAAAGAGCTATGGCTAAACCAAACCAAATAATGAAGTTTCTAATAATATACATAATGTGAATAAATGGAGTACCGAAGAGAGTGAATAGCGAAAAGAGCATATAGATATTTAGTATTAGGAATAGCCATTCGTTATTCCCTTTACAAACTTCAGATTTCCAGTTATGAAATGGGAAAAGGGAGCATTTTATTATTATTCCTATAAGAAGCAAAATACAGAGGTTTCTAAAATAAGGATTTGAAAGTATAAATTTGAATATAATGTCGTTATTGATTACTGAGAAATCAAAGGAATGAGACCTTCGAATTAATAATGCAATAGAGATGAATATAAAGATGTTTCCAAGAATGAAAGAAAAAACTAATGACTTGATTTTGTTCTTCTTCTGTTTTTGATCAAAAGTAGTTGAGAAATTAACGAAATCAATTATTAAAACATCTAGAACAAGATAAATTGCTAGAAATTGTAGAAAATTAGGAGAAAAAATGAGAAGAATACCTATTGTAAAAATAAGAAATACTCTCTCCAAATGTTTTATCTCAAGTTTAGGATTGTTCAAAGCTAAGTAATTTAAAATAAAAGGGAGAGCTAAGAAAATTGTTGCATAAAAAACAACTTGAATCAAATCGATTCTAAAGCCAAACTCAATATTATATTGCTGAGATTCATAAAACTGAAAGATTGACAAAGGTTCTATTGTTGTCGTAAAATATGTATAAAGAAAGTATGAGACAAAGCTGATAGTAATTATTAGACTACAAATCATATATGAATACAGGTAAAATTTCTTAAGCTTTTCACCATCAAAAAAGAATTTCAATAAAGTTATTCTTAAGATTGGGAATAACAAGAATAGACAAATTTGGATTGTTAAAAGCAAGGCACTAATACTTATCATCTGTCATTCCTTCTTTTTTTAATGAGAATAATAGTTGATCTCTAAAAACAAAAATGAATATTATCGAAAAAGCAACTAAACCAAGAATCACTAGAATAAAACTTTCAGCAGTAAAATTGACGCTAGAAATAATGAGTATTCCTGAAAGAAATATCAATAAAAATCCGAATATTAACCTGAATTTTGTTTTAAAAAATAGCATTAGTAAAATGCCTAAAACAAAACAAATGAATGATATTGCAATTACATAATTCAGGAATACCAAGATTCTTCAGCTCTTTTTTGATTGTTTGACCTAAAATCTAATGCAAGATAAATTGACATAATGATTAAGAAAACTAGTATAATAATTGAAAAAATAATTAGATTATTATTTTTGTCAAAAATATCAATTAACGAGTCTCCTTCAATCCAGACATTGAAAAATCCAGCAGATGAAGAAAATAAGATACTACATATGAGAATTACTGGAATAATCACTAATCCTAGTATTATCAAGTTAATGAAAAAATCAAGAGTGATTTTCGAGGTTTTCTTATCTTTGACTGGTTGTTCTTTAAATAGAGAATAAATTCCAACAGATAGAAAAAGTATGTAGGAAAAGACTAAAGTTGCATAAAACATTATTTTTTGATTAAAAGACAGAAAAATAAAAGAGAAAGAAATGAAGGCGAATAACAACAATAAAGATCTATTCTTAGATTGTAACAATAATGCTCGTAAAGTAAAACTTATTCCGAAAATTGATCCAAAGTAAAAGAATAGATCTTCTCCATTTATTACGAATAAAATAATCATTACAACAAGAGAAATAATTAATGAACTCTTAATGATGAGCCAATATTTCTTTTTTAATTTTGTTAAGTTTGGAATCACTATAATTAGAATCAATAAAAATCCACATATCGACACTAGTAATGTGGAGAGATCAAGCAAGATTCCAAACATTTCAAACCATAAAAGTATAAAGAAAAGAAGGATAAAAACCTTTAGGAATCTTGTTATCAGGAATTAGGTTTTCTTTTCTTCCGTTTCTTAAATTTGTTAAATATTAGAAAGGTTATGGTTACAATCATCAGGAAACTTATAGTATTGCTGAAAAAGCTTGTCTCCAAAAGTTCCTCGATTAAATTGCTTGAAGTAAATAGTGGAACTGAAATGTTATAACCTGGGAAACCTGGCATTTCTGGGTAAAGAGGATTATCGTCTCCAAAAGTTGTGAAGTTACCTAAAGTATAATTTAGACCATAATCTATTCTATACTGAAGATTTGCACCTGTATATTTTGTTAGATTTACATAATAAATTGGAGTGTTAAAATCTAATACAGAGGCATAAGAAGAATAATCAGGATCAGGATAGTATAGTACTTCCCACTTTGCTGGGGATCCGTCAGGTATTCTTAATCTCCATCTTGCATTGACTGTAATTTTATATAAATTGATTTGTGCTGTAGTATAGTTTAGATGTGATGTATCAACAAAAGTGTTACCATAAAAGCCATAGTAAACATCTGTTTCTTCATCTTCGTCTGTATCCAAACCAAGTAAACCAAAATATAGGTTTGGTCTTTCATATCCTCCTACTGATTCATTCAAACCCATTTCTTCTCTTTCATTAGGTCCAATGATTATAAATCTGTTTTCGTCACCCGTAACTCTCATATGGCCTTCGAAATCCCAGATGTCTTCCTCTTCTTCGTCTTCTTGAGCATAGGAAATTAAAGATACAGCACTGAACATTGACACTATCATAATTGTTGATAAGAAAATACTAAGCCATATTATCTTTGTTTTCATCTTTTTCTCCTCCTTTTCGTGTAAACAAGCGTATAAATTGCAATGATAGTTGAAAACGATATTATAACAGACAAAAATGGAAAACCAACGCTAAAACTATGAGTTCGTGGTAAAGATGAACGTTCAACGTTTTCTGCTACAGTTAAATTATAAAATGGCCATTCATATGCAGTTGTGTTTCTTTCATTAGTGAATGCAGGTAATGGATTCTCTGGTCCATATGTTGTAAAATTACCATTGACAAGAGTACCATCTTCATAAATTATTTGCCAAAAACCAACAGGGCCTACAACCAGTGTAAAATCAACTAAATGAACTGGGAATCTTAAATCCGAACCAGTCCAGATTTCTGGTAAAGTTACAAGTGGTGAATCTAATTTATCTACAATTTGGTCATAGATATCTTGAGTTTTATTATCAAAAGTACCTACATTTGCAGGTGTTATATCCTTCCATTCTAATCCACTTGCTTCATTAATAGCAAAACTATAATTACCTCCATTTCCTTGAACTTTTGTTTCTTCAAAGAAATCGGAGAAACTGGGAGCATTTCTGATCGATTGTATTCCATAGAGAGCCACTATAATATCTACAAGGCCATCATCAGTTTGATCTAAAGCATACACAAAAGTGCGAATTCTAAAAGGATCCTCGATCAAACTTGGGATTGCAATTTGACGGTGTTTTGGGTAATGTCTTACACCAGTATATGCCCATTCAATTTCGTCATACAATCCTGCTTGCAAATTGGGTGTAATAAAGAACATTGGTACCATTAGTGAAAAAATTATTATTGAACACATTATTTTGGATAATCTCAACATCTTTCCTCCAAATCAACTCTCTACAACTAAGGTTTAAGTGACATTTATAAAGATTATTGAATTGAGTAGATAATAGGATTAGCGTTGTTTCATCATAACTCTTAAATCGTTTAAAAAAATCCTTGAACTAGGAACCCATGTCTTGGCTTGAAAAAAGAAAACGAACACATTCCGCTAGAAAAATATTTGGGGTTATCTTTCCATATATTTCTAAAAGGAAATTGTTTTTTACTTTTGTTGGCATAGTTTCTTTTCTTGCTGCAGGAATCGGATTAGCTACTCCTCTACTAATCAGAGAAGCCATTAACACAGCGATTCCACAAGAAAAAATTGGATTAGTATGGATTATTGGTGGTAGTATTTTTGTTGCAGCATTAATAGGAGGAGTAATGGTATTTCTCTCTAGATTTTATGCATCGCTTTTTGCACAGAAAGTTATATTCGAATTAAGAAATGATATCTACGAAATTTTGCAGCAATTAAGTCTTGATTTCTTTGATGATGAGAATACAGGACAAATTATGACAAGAGTTACTACAGATCTTAATGCCATACAGTCATTTGTAAGTTTCACAGTTCGTTTGATCATGAATGGGATTATAATGTTTGTTGGAGCTTATATTGCGATGCTAATCATGAGCTGGAAGCTAGGATTGATTCTTGTTGCATTATTTCCTGGTTTTATATGGTTGATTTATTGGTTCAGCAAAAACGTGAGACCTTTATTTTATCAAGCAAGAAGACAGTTTGGAGATGTAACTTCAATCCTTCAAGAAAATGTAACAGGAGCACATGTTGTTAGAGGATTTGCTCAAGAAGAAAATGAAATCGCTAAGTTTGATAATTCCAATACGATATATAGAGATTTAAGAATTAAAACACAAGTATATCGTGCAATCTACTTCTCAATTATGACTTTATTAATTGGTGTTGGAACAACTTTAGTTCTTGTTGTTGGTGGAATAGCTACAATTAATAACCAGATGGAGCTAGGAGATTTTATTGCTTTTATAGCATATTTAGCATTATTACCAGGTCCAACAAGGCAGCTTACATGGTTAGTGGGAATCATTCAGAGAGCTTTAGCAAGTGGAGATCGAATAATAGAGTTAATTGAAGCTAAAAAAGAAGTTCAAGAAGATCCGAATGCAATTGAACCACCAACATTCAAAGGAAAAATATCTTATGAAGAAGTATCGTTTGAGTATGATAAAGGAAGACCTATTTTATCAGATTTGAGTATAACGATACCATCGAGTCAGAAAATTGTTATTCTTGGAGGTACAGGAAGTGGAAAAAGTAGTTTTGTTAATTTACTTTCGCGTTTTTATGATCCTACTTATGGTATAATCAAAATCGATGATGTTGATATTAAGAAATATAAATTGAAAAAAATGAGAAGACAAATAGGTTTGGTTCTCCAAGAAACATACTTGTTTAATGCAACAATTAAGGAGAATATAGCTTTTGGAAAGCCAGATGCAAGTGATGAAGAAATCATAGAAGCTGCAAAAACTGCTAAGATATATGATTTTATTGCTAGCTTACCAGATGAATATGAAACAAGAGTGGGAGATAGAGGGATCACATTAAGCGGTGGTCAAAAACAACGTCTTTCAATAGCTAGAACATTACTTACTAATCCTTCAATCTTGATTTTTGATGATTCAACTGCTTCAGTTGATGCAGAAACAGAAGCACATATACAAGAAGCATTGGATATTCTAAGTAAAGGAAGAACTACAATAATTATATCACAAAGAATTTCTTCTGTTCATTATGCTGATAGAATTCTTGTTTTCGAGGAAGGTAAAATAGTTCAAGATGGCAATCATGATGACTTAATCAGTAGTGTAGGTATTTATCAAGAGATATACAGAACTCTTGCTGAGAGTATGCAGAAAGTGAGTGATACTATAGATACAAAAGAAGTTGTAAGAGGTGATGATTAATGGGTTGGTTACTTCATTACATGGCAAGAGAAGAAGAAGAGCGTGAAAGGAAATATTCAGACTGGACTCTTTTTAAAAGAGTTTTTGGTATGTTTAGATATTATAAAACTGAAGCTGCAGCTGTAGCTGCTATTGTTTTAACTGCATCACTTTTTTCTTCCTTAATTCCTATACTCATGCAAAGAACAATCGATTATTTCATACAACCTGGAACAAAGGATTTTGTAAATGAATTAATGATTATGGGTGGGTTATATCTTCTATTCATCATACTAAACTTTGTACTCATTTTAACTAGAACTATTTTCTTTGCAAAGCTAGGACAAAAAATGATCTATAGAATAAGAAATGATGTTTTTACTAAATTACAATATCTTTCATTTGACTATTTCACTGAAACAGAATCTGGTAGAACAATTTCTAAAGTTACAAATGATGTAGATGCACTTGGTGAACTATTAACTACTGGAATAATAGATATTTTTGCTGATTTTTTTGGGTTAATTTGGATATTAGTGATAATGTTTCTTTATGATATTCAAATGACACTTCTGACATTTACAGTTATACCAATACTCCTTATTATTGCAATTTTCTTTCAGAAAAGAGTCAGAGCTGCTTATCGAAGAACAAGAGTTGCAATTGCAAAAGTTACTGCTAACTTACAAGAAACAATTTCAGGTGTTAGAGTGACTAAGGCTTTATCTAGAGAAGGGGAAAATATTGAAAGGTTCAGGGATCTGAATCAAGAGAATTTTGCGGCCAATGTTCAGGCTGCAGGAGTATCCTCTCTTTTCATGCCTATTATACAAATAATTGCAGCCCTAGGAAGTACAATAGTCATTATATTTGGAGGATATGCTGTAATCTCTCTTGGTACTATAACCTATGGTGAACTTTACGCATTTTTAGAGTACTCAAATAGATTCTTTATGCCTGTGATAAGTTTATTCACGTTTTACACAATCATTCAATCAGGTTTCGCAGCAGCAGAAAGAATCTTTGAAATAGTAGATGAGGAACCAAGTGTAAAAAATCACTCTAATCCATTCAAACCAAAAGAAATAAACGGTCATTTGGAACTACATTCAGTTGACTTTAGATATCAAGAAAATGTCCCTGTATTAAAGAACATCAATTTGGTCATAAATCAAGGAGAGAGCATAGCTTTAGTTGGTCAAACAGGAGCTGGAAAAACGACGATTACGAAGCTCTTATCTCGTTACTATGATGTTTCTGAAGGAGAAGTTCTAGTGGATGGAAGGGATATAAAAGAAATAGACTTGGAGATATTAAGAAAAAACATAGCGATTGTTCCCCAAGATGTTTACTTATTCAGTGGAACGATTATGGAGAATCTCAAGTTTGGGAAGAAAGAAGCAATGGATGATGAGGTTTTCGATGTTTGTTTAATCTTGGGATTGCATGATTATATTCTAAGACTTCCAGAAGGATATGAGACAGATGTAAAAGAAGGCGGGTCTAGATTGTCATTAGGACAAAGGCAACTTATATCCCTTGCAAGAGCTGTTGTAGCTGATCCAAGTATTTTGATTCTTGATGAATGTAGTAGTTCTGTCGATCCCATTACAGAAGCTTTAATTCAAAAAGGAATAAATTTCATTCTCAAGGAGAGAACATCAATAATCATAGCCCATAGACTTTCAACTATCAAAAATGCTTCCAAAATTGTAGTTCTAGAAGATGGGGAGATTATTGAAGAGGGAACACATGAAAAATTACTTTTAAAGAAAGGAAAATATTATGATCTTTATGAGACACAGCTTACTAGTAACATAATTAACTAACACATAGTTCTATTCATTACAAAATCTTTTTTACTATACTTTTTCTTTGAATAGTAGATATAAATGGCTAAATTATCTGAATTAACTGCAAATGAAGATAAAAGAGTTTTATGTTTAGGAAACGAAGCAATTGCTAGAGGAGCTATTGAAGCTGGAGTTCAAGTGTTTGCTGCTTATCCTGGAACTCCTAGCAGTGAAATAAGTATGGCACTTAATGCAGCTGCACCAGAACTCGGTTTTTATGCTGAATGGAGCACAAATGAAAAAGTAGCAATGGAGGTAGCTTTTGCAGCATCTATAAGTGGAATCAGAGCAATGACTGCTTGTAAACATGTTGGTTTGAATGTTGCTGCTGATGTTTTTTATTCCTTCATGTATATGGGATGTAAAGGTGGATTTGTAACAGTAGTAGGAGATGATCCTCATTGCTTCAGTAGTCAAAATGAACAAGATTCAAGATGGTTAGGTGTATCAGCAAACTTTCCAATTATTGAACCATCTAATCCTCATGAAGCAAAAGAATTTACAAAACTAGCTTTCGAAATTAGTGAAAAATTTGAAATTCCAATGTTACTTAGATCAACTACAAGAATTTCGCATGCTAGAGCAGATGTTCAATTTAACAAATATGAATCAAATTTCAAAGATGGAGAATTTGAAAAAACCTCTCGATTTAAGTGCTTACCTGCGATAGCTAGAGCAAATCATCCTAAATTATTGGAAAAAATTGAAAAAATCAAAGAATGGATTCCTGAGAGTGGTCTAACAGTAGTTGAAGACTGTTCCGATAATAAATTTGGTATAATAACTTCAGGAATATCATATGCGTATGTCAAGGATGCGTTAAAGGAATTGAAATTAGATGTATCCATTTTGAAACTAGGTATGGTTTCTCCACTTGATGAGGAATCAATTATTAAATTTTCAAAAGATAAAGAAAATATTATTTTCATAGAGGAAGTTGATCCATACCTAGAGGACAGAATATCAGCATTATTAATTCAGAATAATTTGTATCCAAAAATACATGGAAAGTGTTCTGGAGCAACTAAACGTTATCATGAATTGAATTATAGAATTGTAGCAGAAGCTCTATCGAAAATAATAGGAGGAGAAATCCCATCAGTTGCCGAAATAGAGGAAGCAGTTGAAGGAACTAAAGAATTTATTCCATTCAGACCTCCTTTATTCTGTGCAGGTTGTCAACATAGAGCTGCATTTTATGAACTTTCCAAAGTTGTTAGAAAGAATAATGGTATTTTCTCGTCAGATATTGGTTGTTATTCCTTGGATCCTTGGGTAACAGATACAATTGTCTGCATGGGGGCTTCTATTGGAATGGCAAATGGTTTCGCTCGAGTGATAAAGGATAAACCCATTTTTGCGATAATTGGAGATTCTACATTCTTCCATACAGGTCTTCCTGCTTTAGCAAATGCAGTATATCATAAAGCAAATTTCAATATTTTAATTTTAGATAACAGGATGACTGCAATGACAGGTTTCCAACCGAATCCTACTGAAAGTATTCCCATAGAAGATGTAGTTAAAGGAATGGGAGTAGAATATATAGTTGAGTTTGATCCTTATGATTTCGAAAATGGAAAAAAAACAATCGAAGAAGCTCTGAAGCATGAAGGTCCCACCGTTATAATCATGAGAAAAATATGTGCTAATGAGTGGTGGAGAACGCAAAGAAGGAAGGGTGAGAAGATTGAAGTTTATTCAATTGATCCAGAAATATGCATTGCTTGTGGTACATGCATAGTGCAATATCAATGTCCAGCAATTTCATGGAGTTTGGATACCAATACAAAAGGGAAAAAATATTCTGTCATAGATCCTTCAATGTGTACTGGATGTTCAGTTTGTTCTCAAATATGTCCTGTAAAAGCAATTTCAAAGGTAGAGTGATAAAATGGATGAAGAATACAAAATGGTTTTAGTAGGTGTTGGTGGTCAAGGAATTCTGACTATTTCAGATGTTATAGCAATAGCAGCTCAGAAAAAGGGCTTACATGTATTAGGTTCAGAAGTTCATGGCATGGCTCAGAAAGGTGGATCAGTTATTACAAACTTGAAAATTGGGAAAAAACTTTACTCACCAACAATACCTATAGGTTCCTGCAAAGCTCTGGTTGGATTAGAAGAAAATGAAACACTTCGATATATTAAATTTCTAAAACCTGATGGAATTGTTATAACATCTAAAACTGTTCTTTACCCAGTAGGCTGGAAAAAAGACAAATCTGCAGCTGATATTGCACATGAAAAAATTGAAGAGAATCTAGAACAATTCAAGGTAAAAATCATTAGAATAGATGCAGAAGAATTAGCTCTGAAAGCTGGTTTAGTTCTTACTCAAAACATAGTTCTGCTTGGAGCTCTATCTCAAATAAAGGATTTCCCACTATCAGAGGAAGATCTCAGATCTGCTCTAAAAGAAAGAGTACCTTCTAAATACTTGAACCAAAATCTAAGAGCCTTTGATTTAGGTATTGAAGCAGTGAAAAATAGAACATAGTCTACTATTTCTACAAAGGACTTCTTGTAAGAGTTCAAGGTTTAGAATTAGAATTAGTGTTTATTTTCTAAGCATTACCTTCTTCTGGTGGTAATTGCACAGCGTCTATGATTCGTTCACCTGCAACCACCTCATCAACGGAATGAATTGAAGAACCATAATCTCGGAGAGTTTCTTGAATATTTTGGAAAATCAAATCGTCTCCTACAATAGTTACAGTTATTCCTTCAGTGCTTGAATCAGTTTCAGTTCTTAGAATATTCACTGATTCTATTCCTTTCAACTTAGTTAATTCCAAAGCCAAAACATCAATTCTTGGTTGATGAGGCTTTAACACATCCAATACAAGTCTTCTTATGCGAACATTTTTTGTGGGTTCAGCCATCTTTGTTCCCGTGTTATAACTGATTAGTCAATTTTTTCTTTGTTTAGTAGATTATTAAACTTTCTGTTATCTAAATAGATGTAAGTAATAGTAATATTCTTTAATTTGGCTTACCATTAGAAAAAAGAATTTAAACATAGTAAATATTATGTATTGGGGAACTCTAGATTATGAGTACAGATATGTGAGGTTTATGACTAAGAAATTTCCGTATGAGCTTTGGTTATCTGCAGGAAGTGATGCAGGTATTAGTTTTGCCACAGTTGGCCGTCTAGCTAAAGATTCAAGCATGATGCAAGGGATTCTACTTTCCCTTCAAAATCTAATGTCTACAGAAGTAGATGTTTCTAATTCACAATTTATGACAGGAGAGAATGAGTTTGTAAAATTTGGTACTTTTACACTTGCAGAAGAAGCAGATAATGTTGTTGTTCAATATATCGTTAAATCCGAACAAGCAAAGAAATTGTCCAAATATGATGAAGAACTTGTTCAAGAGTTAGCTCAGTCATTCTGTAGATTCATAATATTAACACCCAATTTCCATCAAAACATATCTGCTGGAAAAATGATATCTCCTGATTATGTATCAAAAGCGTTCCTAAAAGCATGTACTATTACTAAACAAAAAATTAGTGTCCCTACAAATAACAAGGATTTGGGTGAGCTAATAAAGAAACATATAGAGATTATAGAACAAAATCCGGAGAATTATGAAACATTAGTACAATTAAAAGACATTAAACAATGGTTAGGGGATGATGAACAGTCTTGGGATAAAGGTTCAATTATACCATTCAAAAGACAACTTCTTGTTCAAATGGTTTCTCAAGATATATTAAACCAAATAATTAGAGAGGATCCTTTTGTTCTCTTAGAGTTTGAATCCCCCAGATATGTGGTGGAGGAAATTCGAAATAGTATTGAAAATTATTTAAGAAAGAAAGACATCAAACCTCAAGATTTAATAGAAAGATATCTAGCAAAAGATTTGTCAAAAATTGTTAGAACAAACCTTGAAAGATTAACAATCGATGAAATACATTCTGCCAATTCCTTTATATCTAACATTCTAGCAAAGGAAGTAATATACAAAATTGCTAAAGAAAAACCTCTAAATTCTTTAATTGATTTTAGAGATATTCCCCTCTTTAGTACAATTCAAAAAACTATAACCACACTAACAGAGATTCCTAACCCTGGAACAATGATATGTGATGCACTTATTGAGGATGTATCACCTTTAGTACTACAAAGTGGAAGACTTTTCTATAATCAATTAATAAATCCATTTACTGGAAAAAAACTTCCCCCAAGTATTTGGAATGTGATAATAGATTTTACATATGCAATAATTGAAGAAAAGAAAATTAAAAGTAAAGAAGAAGGGAGAGAAACGTCTATACAAGTAAAAAGAAATCTTCTAAACAATCGTCTAGCAAAATTAACAGTAATTCAATCAGAATGGCTGAAGGAATTAACTATAAAATTTAAGGAAGTAGGTGTAGGAAGAGAGCTTCGATTATCTAATGTTGAAGAATCTGTCTTATTTGCAAACGCATTGGAAAGAGCAATAATCACCACTTTGGAGAAAATAGTCAAAGATCAACTATTTAATACAAACCTAGGAGATATCTTTAATTTCATGATTGATACATTCAAAGATCTAGCTCCTAAGACGGTTTTAGCTAAAATAATATCCAATGTAATGAATGATGTTAAAGAAAGAAAATATGAAACTGCTCAACAAATGAGTATGAGCGCTCAAGATCTTATTGGAGCATCAATTGAAGAAGGAGATGTGAAAGCTTTTGTGAATTCAGTTCCTGTTCAATTGAAAAGATCTTTCTTTAGAGGAACAAATCTCAGTTTTGATGGAAGAACTGTATCTTCTTCTGAATTATTACAGAAAAAAGGAGTTTCTATAAGTATAGGTAACAAAATAATGCCTCTAAACGATTTTGAAGCAGATGCAGAATTTCTATCAACTTGTTTTACAAACTCTAAAATATTACGTAAAGCTTATGCTAAAGCCATATTGAGGGGGATGATTGAATCTTATGTACAACAGATTTTTAATTTTGAAGGTGAGATAATAGGAAGACTTGACTCTTTAATAACTGCTTTTAATAAAGAAATGGTTTCGAAATTGACACCTGCTCATAGGTTGCTTGAAATAAAAGAAAGTTTCCCTTCTTTCCCTCAAATACGGGATATTCCACAAAAATTTGCTGAAAGAAATTTTCATGATCGTTGTCGTGATAGTTGGAATCTTTATGCACCTAAAATTCAAAAAGCAATCCAAGATATACTAAATGGTTTCTCTAAGCTACGTACAAAGGATTTAAACTATAAGAAAAAAGCTATGAAACTGTATAGTAAAGCTATAAAAGATCTAAAATATGTTCGAAAAATTCTTCTTAAAAGCTGGAATCCCCTCAATAATCAAATGACCAAAGTTGTTGAAAAATGGTCAAAAGATGTAAGTGCTAAGCTTTCAGCTCATCTAGATTTTGTTGATCGCAATGTTAATGATTGGATTAGTGATGTTTTCAAGATTAATAGACTAGAATATGGCCGTTTTACAATTTCACATGAGCAAAGTCAAAAACAAATAATTGAAACTCTCAATGAAATCAACCCTAGAGAGATAGCGGAATTACCTAAGAATTTCATGGAGATTGCTATATCAATTCTGCTTTATCGTCGAATACCTGAGTATGTTATAGATGAATCATACAACCAAATGATATCTGGAGAAAGGAAAGTTGCTGATGCTGTATTAAAAGCATGGAGTAAAAGCAAATCCAGAAATGAGTTTGAGGATAACCTTTACATGAACATGAGGGTTTTAGGAAATACTTTTACTAGAATGATTAATACATACGGGAGATTAGTAAGCTCGTTATTTATTCAAGATGATATTGCTTTATCCAGTGATATCAAAGGTTATTACATAGTATTAGGATCATTCACAAAGGATGTATATACTACAAAAAATCATGTGTTATCTATCTTAAGATTCCTGAATGTTGAAGTTATAGATTTAGGAGAAGATTGGGAAGTCAGACTGTACTTAGAACCTGAATACAAGAAAGAGATGAGTGAGTACAGAGACCGTTTAATTGTTATGAGTGATTTAGTAGGTTTCGTTGCTCGTAAGAAGTTTGATGAAAATACAGGTCCTGTACTAGAAGGAATAAAATCAGCTATTAATTATTTAATTGAACATGGAGACACCAACATTATAGACCTAGCAGAAACAATTAAAGAAGCACTCTTTATGCTATCAGAATATCCTACAAAAGTATTAGAGGAAAAACAACAACAAAAACAATGAAATTTCTCTGACTTCCATTAGTAATTTACTTTGGCAATCTAGGTCCAAAAATAGAAGTTCCTATTCTAACCATATTTGATCCTTCTTCAATTGCTATCTCAAAATCATTGGACATTCCCATTGAGAGTATAGGATTTTCTACTACTAAAAGAGGTATAATTTGCTTTTTGAAAATTTCAGTAGTTTTAGAAAACAGTTTCCTCAAAACCTGTTGATCACTTTCAAATTCTAGGGGAGCTATTGTCATAATACCATGTACAATAACATTTGAATATTGTTTTGTTAATTCAAGAAATTTCAAGGTTTCACTAATGTTTAAACCTTTTGGAGAAGCTACATTGCTAAAATCTACTTGTATAAGAATAGGATATATTGTTTTCTGATTCAATGCACGTTTGTTAATAAGAGATAAAATCTTCTCTTGTTGAACACTCTGGATAAAATTACAGTTTTCAACAGCAAATTTTACTTTGTTCGATTGCATACGTCCTACAACATGTAATTCAGTTGATGGAGAATAATTCTTTATTTGAAGTATCTTTGATTTAAGTTCAGTACCAACAACCTCACCAATTATTTTAAGACCTGCATCTATTGCTAATTGGATTCTACCCATTTCAATGCGTTTAGTTACACCAACCAGTGAAATTTCTGTTCCATCACGTCCACTCTTTCTTGCACTTTCATCTATTCTACCTAAAACATCTTGATAATTAGAGGGAATATCTATAGAGAGTGGACTCTGAGTCATTGTTTTATTATAGACACTTAAAAAATAAAGATATTGCTATCAACAATAGTTTTGATTTCATTCAAAATTCAACTGGTTTTAATACAGTTATTCTCAATTAAAGCACTCTACCTTCCATTCCTCCATGGACCATTATTGTTTCTCCACTTATATGTCCCGCAGCTTTTTCTGAAAGAAGAAATCCAACTATTGAAGCTACATCCTCAACTTGAGCTATTTTTTTTAAAGGCATTGTTTGGAATATTCTTTCCATCTTCCCTTCTTCTCTTAAAGATTTTTCTGCCATCTCTGTAAATACCCAACCTGGTGCAACACAATTAACTCTACCTAAAGAAGAATAAGTAATTATTTCGTTTTTCCATGTCTTTGTTAAACCATACATCAAAGCTGCTTTTGTAGCAGAATAATCAGCATATCCTGCTTCACCAAATTGACCAGCTGTAGAACCTATTAAAACAATTGAAGCTGTCTCTTCCTTAGATGATAGGAGATTTCTGAAAAATTCTCTAACACATAGGAAAACACCAGTAAGATTAACATTCAAGGTTTTTTCCCATCGATCTATATTCATCTTATCAGTTAATGTAGGCATAGGTGCCCAGATTCCAGCATTAGCTACTAAACAATCTACTCTTCCAAAATTATCTATAGCTTCCTGAAAGATTCTTTTAATATCAGTTTCTTTTTCTAAATCACCTTTGATTAAAACAAGATTGCTTGAGTCTAGCTGATCCCTAATTTGGTTGGCTTTATCCTCACTTTTATTATAATGAAGACTGATTTTTGCACCCTCTTGGTGCAGTAGTTTTACAATAGATTGTCCAATTCCTCCTGACCCACCTGTGACTAACACATGCTTATTAGTTAATCCTAATTCCATAGGATAAAGAAAGAGAGTGAGATTTTAAATTTAATCCAATGATTTCATTTGAATATATTTATAAAAGAATGTTCTTGACTGAGAGTGATACATATGAACGAAGATTTAGTAAACAATGTACTAAAATCTATAGAAAAAGAAAAAGTTACTTATGCTGATATAAGAATTGAAAATTCTTTAATGACACAAATTCGAACTGTTAATAAAAAAGTTGAACGAAGCACTACAGGGATAGAATCTGGTATAGGAATAAGGATTCTAAAAGAAGGTGCTTGGGGATTTGCATTTGGACCTATCGATAATTTTACAGATATCATTAAGATGGCAGTCCAAGCAAATAAGTTGAATCTCAAACATAAGAAAGAGGAAATTAAATTAGCAGAGATAAAAATCGTAGAAGACGATTTTGAAGGAAAGCAGAAAAAGAAAATTGATGATGTGGGATTTGATGAAAAAATCCAAATGACTTTTGAAACTGATAAAGCTCAAGAAGATGAAAAGATAAAATCCAGAACATCCGTTTATAGAGAAGTTCTCAAGAATGTGATTCTAGCAACAACAGAGGGAACAAGGATAAACTATTCTGTACCTTATGTAAGACTAGGAGCAATTTCTGTCGCTAGAGAAGGAAATGAAACCATAGAAACCTATTGTATTGCAGGTCATTTAGGTGGTTTAGAACTCATTGACATTAGAGCACCACAAGAGATAGGAGATAAAGCTAAAGAAAGAGCTTTAGAAGGACTTAAAGCTCCTAAACTTAAAAATGGAAGATACCCAGTTGTTCTTGATGGAACAATAAATCATCTTTTTGCTCATGAAGCTGCAGGTCATAGTGCAGAAGCTGATTTAGCAAAAAATGCAGGTATTCTTAAAGGTAAGTTAGGAAAAAGAATTGCTCATCCAAAAGTTGATATGATAGACGATGGGAGATTGAAGGAGGTTGATAACATCGTACATTTTGGAAATATAAAATATGACGATGAAGGAGTACTAGGACAAAGAAATCACATTATTCGAAATGGTATTCTTGAAACTTACCTTCATGATAGAGCAACAGCAGCTTATTTTGGTACAAAACCCACAGGAAACTCAAGAGTAGAGGCATACAATTATCCTCAAATAATTAGAATGACTAATACATTCATAGCTCCAGCTGAAGATCCTATGAACCATGAAGAGCTATTAGAGTTAATTAAGAACGGATATCTACTAATGCAAGGAGGAGGAGGACAAGTAAGTCCAATTGAAGGTACTTTTAATTTTGGTGTTGGAGAGGTGTATGAAGTCAAAAATGGTGAAATAGGTCAAAGGTATCGTCCAACTACTTTAGCTGGAAATACTTTGGAGACTCTCAACAAAATCATAGGAATATCTCCTGAAATGGGAGATCCTCTAGTTAGTACTGGATTTTGTGGAAAAGGCAGTCAAAGTGTACCTGTAGCAGGAACTGCAGGATGGATAGCTGTAAAAGATATTGTAATAGGTTAGGAGATAAAAATGTCAGAAAATAGTCTAAGTATTAAAATTGAAAAAGCACTTGAAACTGGTCTAAAGTATGCTAAAAAAGCTGGTGCATCGCATTGTGAAGCTTATGGTGTAAATGAGAAAGCATATAATTTAGAAATTGAAAAAAAAGAACCTAAACATAATATAGGAATTATGCATGGTCTTGCTTTTAGAGTAATTGCAAACGATGCATTAGGATTTGCATATACTTCCTCATTCCAAGAAAATGATATTAAGCATACAATTAATTTAGCAATTCAAAATGCAAAAACACAAAAGAAAGATCCGGATTTGAAACCTTTTCCTGAATTAAAAGAGACAAAAGAAAAATTGTCACTAGATAAAAAACTATATTCTATTAAACCTGAAGAAATTGCAGAAATATTTGAAAAACTCCATCTTGAAAAACTACCAAAGAATATTCATTTCTTATTTTCTTTCGGTTTTCTTGGATCTGGAGAGAGTTTCTTAAAAAACTCTCAAGGTTTGGATCTTCATGAAAAAGACGCAGGATATGGTTTAGGGATAGGATATCTATCATCTCATGGTTACCCTGTATATGACATTCATGCTGAAGGTTCAAGAAAACTAGGTGAACTAGATCCTGAAATCATTGCAAAAACAACAATAAGCAAAGTACTTGAAAGTGCAAAACCTAAAACAATGTCTGTCGCAGGTGAGTATCCTGTTATCATAACTCCTGAAGGTTCCTATGGTGCATTTGGAGCATTGTTTGGAGTCTTAACAAATCTACTGCGAGGAGATAAGGCTTCTAGAGGGGATACAGTCTATGCAGATAGGATAGGAGATCAAATTGCTCCTGAGAATTTCACTCTTATTGATGATCCACTAAGAAAAGATTTGGTAACATCTGCTTTATATGATGGTGAAGGAGTTCCAACTCAGCGAACAAAACTAATAGAGAAGGGAGTACTACAAACATACTATCTGGATTCTTATTATGCAGGGAAACTGAATATGGAAAGTAACGGAAAAGCTACAAGAGGAGGATTATTTAGTGGAAATCCAGTTAAAGGACCACCTCGAATTGGCTCCTTTGCAACAATCATTGAACCTGGTGATTCCTCAGTTGAAGAAATGATAAGCGAAACAAAGGAAGGTTTCATGCTGAAAAGCTTCATGGGTATTCATATGTCTGATATGAGTAGTGGAAGATTTGCTGTAACAGGTAGTGGATGGTATATTAAGAACGGGGAGAAAAGGTATCCTGTTCAAGATATTTCACTTTCTGGAACAATACCAGATTTGTTGAAAGGTATTGATATGATTTCAAAAGAACGAAAGAAAGGAATAAACAATGAAGTTCCATACTTAAGAGTGGAAAAACTGAATGTAACAGCTAAGAAACTAGATTTTAAAGTACGCTTTGGAATAAAGATATTGAAACTACTAACAAAATTTGGGTATCCAAATCCTTACACCTAATTTCTAATTTTTTTTCTTTTCGAAAAATGGAAAAAGAAAAAAGAAAAAAGAAAAATTATTTTCTTCGTTTTGTAAATATTACTGCACTTGCTACAGCTGCGAAACCAATGATGCTTAGAATAGAAGCAATACCAAATTCAGAGATTACTGGTAAGCTTGATGGTCCTAAAACATAATCTAGAGTTGGAGGACTTGCAAAGTTAGCACTAACAAGTATTTCGAGGTATGCTTGTAATATACCTGCTCCGCTCATACCATAATCAGGAACAGTTGTTATTTCAAAGTCGAAACTTGTTTTTAATCCAGCACCTAGAACTACACCTGAGTTATAATCTACAACAACCCATATGTAACCTCTGATAAATCCATCAATGATTGTATTTTCCCACTCATAGTCTCCATTTAAAGCATCCCATTCGATGTCAGCTTCGGTATCTATTGTTATATAATAATACATAACATCCATACCAGTTGTATAATGATAACTATCAACTTGAGCATCTATTAGTAATTGTGTAATTAAGAAGTTGGTATTTATAACATCTAGAGCATTGAATGCATCTACGAAGTAGTCTGTAGCTCCCAGCATCGAGTTAGCCGTTACTACTAAACCATCATAGTAATTCCAATCAGGTATGACATGGAATCCCATTGGACTAAACATTGGGTAAGTCACCGTAGATTCATATGGTGTTGCCAAAGGATCTAATGGATCATACATGGTGTAATTAGCTTTTGCCCATAATCCTTCATAATCCAACATTTCAACTCCTAGAGTTGGATGTCCTATTGAGCTTAAAGCTTGTGTCTTAAAGTTCTTTACGCTATCAATGAAATCTGTAGGTGCTAATGGTGGTGCATTATAATAGAATATAACATTATCAAATAAATAAGTCCATGAGCTTGGCGATGGTAAGCTTGGTGTATAAGGAGTATCGGTTTTCGCATCGTCTAATTCCAGTGTTATATTGAACCAAACATCTGAAACTGCGTAGTAGTCCATACTTGCTGTTACATTGAGAAGTTTTCCTGTTGTTGTATTATAACCCCAGTATACATCTTGTGTTAATTGAGCATCAGACATATTCATATGCATTTCAAAAAGACAGTATTGATTCGCAACATCATATGTTGTGTTGAATCCAGGTTGTCCTGTTGAATCATTCTTGGCTACATCAAAAGTGTCAAATTGTACCCAATCGGTGTCACTTGCATCGAAGGTTTGGAATGGAACAAATCGTTCACTGAATGGCCAATAGTCATATGCGCCCCACCAAAATTCGTACTCATGATATTCAGAGATTGCGAAATTTAGGTCAGTGAACATTGTTATATCAATAGGAATTGCAGGTAATATTGAGTTAGCTAAGAATGAGAATTGAAAGTCTGGAAGTGTCATGTTATAGAATGGTCCATTACTCCATGTCCAATCTAAAGCACTAGGACTGTTTACTAATGATTCATAAAGGTAACCATTTGGATATCCTTCAAGATATTGTTGTTCATAAATCCAATTAGCTCCCATTTCATAAGGATCAGTAGTACTTGGGGAGTAAGGTAGAATAATTAAAGGAGTTTCTGGTAAACTGTTGTAGGAATCATAAGCTCCTTCAGCAAATCCATCAAAATATCCTTCTTCTCTGTAGCTGGACATACCCCATTGGTATTGTTCTCCTGCAGTTGTAAGATCAAATCCATCATCATAAGCAGCCAAGTAACCTTCTTGTATTCCATTATTATATCCTGATTCCCATGCATCCCGAGGATCATAGAAATAAGGATCAGGTGGTGGAAACCAAGTTGTATATCTTGGATTTGCGGAGAGTCGATCGTTTTCTCCATTCCAATAACCATTGTAATGATAGTATCCATCGTGATAACCATCAGCATAACCAACAGGCCAATTATTCCATGCATTGTTGTATAAGTCATTATACAGCATTTCATTGAAATATAATTGAGCTCCTTCATATAGATATCCTGCAGCATAATAATCTTCGTAAAAACGAGGATAATATTGCCATCTTGCATAGCTATTCATATCAGTTATTGCTGGTGGAGCTGGAGCTTTTTTATCTGGTATTCTATCTGTAATGAAATCTGTTTGACCAGTGGTGAAACCATCACCTCTTGCATCAAAGAATCCAGTATAGAATCCATCTAAAGCAACTTGAGCGTCAAACCATAAGGGATTGTTGCTACTAAATTCACAACCCCAGTGTCCTATATCATACCCAATAACTTCTCCTAAATCGTAAGCAAAATCACCAAGTTGATATTCACCATAATGATAAGGTCTTGGCCATTCATTTCTGGGTGGCCAATATCCAAAAGAATTGTTATAATCATACCAACCATTGTCAAAATTTGGCATGAATGAGGCGTTAAAGTTTGACCAGAAAACACTTGAAGTTACATTGTCTATAAAATTACTTCGTGGCCAGGTTTCCCAATAGAAATGAATATCTGTTTTTGCGAAATCATCTGGAAAGCTAAATTGAGATACATTTGCATAAAAACCAAAATCATCATATAGATTTAGAAATCCAATTGCTTGCAAAACAGTTTCACTTATACCATCATGATATCCATGAGTTTCATTCCACTTATACAAAGGAATGTTATCCATAGCGCTGATAAGAATTTCAATTTCGCTCCCTTCTAAACTGTTTATGAGACCAAAATCAAAATCTGGAACCTCTTCAGGTAGCATCATTCTTAGAAGATCAAAGGCAGCTGAGCCCCAATCAAATTGTGATATATTATAAAACAAATGTGCACCTGGTTCTACAGGTCCATAATCAGGTTTTATGTTGCCAGGTAATGTAGAATTATCTTTTGCCATCATAGCGTTTGGTGTTATAAGTGGCAGTAAAATTATCAATAAGCCTATACTTAAAATTTTATTTTTCATATTTGAACCCCTAAGGAATTCTAACATACATATTAAGAATCTTATTTAAAAACCTAATGTTTGATTTTTTTCGAAGTTAAAAATAATGTATAGCGAAAAATATCTGTCTTACATAGAATGAGTTGAAATTAAAAGATTAAAAAAGAGAGATAATTAATCTAATTCTGTTGGTTGCTCAAATTGGCTTCCGAAAAACTCAAAGTTGTGATAACTGCCACACTCTGGACAGTAGAATGTCAATATGAAGGTTTCTTTTCTGTTTTCGCCTTTAAACTCATGTTCTGTATTTTTTTCACAGAATTTGCAATAAATTGCTAATTTTGGTCCTTGTGCTTCTGACATTTGCTTCACTTAATCATTTTACATATTCATTTTTAAGTTATTTGCAATAATATGAAAAACTAAAGAATTTTATTTAATCGTTCAATTACTTCTTGAATCTGTTCTACACCGGCTGAACCGAAGCTTGCTCTTATATAGGGAGTTTGACTTGGACCAAATTCCAAACCTGGAACTAAAACAACTCGAGCATCTTTGAAGGCTTTTTCAGAAAATTCTTCACAATTAGAGTATTTAGTTTGAGAGATATCTGGATAACAATAAAATGATCCTACAGGTTCTTGGCACGATATTCCTTCAATAGAATTAAATCCTTTAACAATAACATCTCTCCTTTTTTGAAATTCATCTCTGATATACTTAATAAATTCCTCAGATTCTTTTGTTTGCATGTAGTTCGCTAAAGCAACCTGTGTAGGTGTTGTAGAGTTAGCAACTACATAAGTATGATATTTAAGAATAGGCTTTAAGAGCTCAGGAGTCGAAACACCAAATCCCATTCTCCAACCAGGGATTGCATATGTTTTAGAGAAAGAATTAGCTGTTATAGTTCTTTCATAAGCATTGTCAATACTTCCAATATGAACATGTTCGTTTCCATTGAAAATAATATGTTCATAAACTTCATCACTAAGAATAAGTAAATTGTAATCCTCTGCTAAATCCACTAAGGCTTTTAGCTCTTGTCTGGTCATTATTGCCCCTGTAGGATTAGAGGGGAAGTTAAGAATCATGATTCTGGTTTTATCTGTGATTTTTTCTTTAGTTTTTTCGATATCAATTTTAAAATCAGGAGTTGATGGCATCCAAACCATTTTTCCTCCAGCTAAAACTACTTGACGAGGATAAGTTAGAAAACAAGGATCTTGATGTAAAACTTCTTCACCTGGTTTGAGATATGTTTGTAGAGCAACATAGATTAGTTCTACACCTCCTGTTGTTACAATTACCCCTTCTGAAGAATCATATTCAACACCATAATATTCTTTATACTTTTCTGCAATTGCTTTCCTTAGTTCTAGATTTCCTATAGATTGGTCATAATTATTGTAATCATCATCAACTGCTTGTTTTAATGCTTCCTTCAATCCAGTGGGTGTAGTAATATCAGGTGCCCCTATACCTAGTGAGATAACATGTTCTATACCTTGAGCTTTAGCAAAAAGTTCTCTAATTCCACTTGGTTCAATTGTATCAAGTTTTTCTGTAGGAAATTTCATCTTGGATAGAAGTAGAAAAAAAAGTAAAATTAAACCTTTGCATATAGTATTTATATTTCTATTATATTATTTCAAGAACTTTATCAACAGGAGAATTTGCATATAGTATTTATATTTCTATTATATTATTTCAAGAACTTTATCAACAGGAGAATCTAGTTTTTCTAGAATGGTTCTGGTTTGATATCTCATTAAATCTTTATTACCTACATTCTCTAATAATTCCAGTGATTTTTTAATAGCACTTTCTGTTGTGTATTCGTTAAATAAAGGTATACCAATAGATGAAATATACTCTAGAACATCTAATGGTTTGGGATAGTAAGAAATTGAAGGTGTTCCCATCGAAGCAGCTTCTCTAGCCATTGTTGCCCCACCAGTGATGCACATATCAGAGTAATAATACAAAGACAGAGTATCAACAGCTTTAGGTGGAATGATGATTCTATCTTGAAATGTTTCCTTTAGGATTAACTTTTGTTTTTCATATCTTGGAAAAACAACTGCTTTTCCATTATATGTTTCGAAAATCTCTTTTAGGATTGTATCCAGATGTGTTTGATCTGCCATCCCTTTTTCAAGCATATAAGCTGCACTACTTTCTTCAGGTCTACAAACAATAAAATTATCTTCCTGTGTTAATCCTAATTCGTTCAGAATCCCATCATTAGGGGAGAAATCTCTAATCCATGCTACTTCATCTAATCCATCATATGGTTTTAGTTGTTCCTCTGTTGCACCAAGTGCAAACCATCCTTCATTTCGTATGCAAGAACTGTAAATCAGATATTTTGAGAGAGGAATTGTTAGTTTTCCTACAGCTTTTGCATGAGGAGAGTCGTTGATTAATATTGTTGGAATAGCTAGTCCAAAAGCAACTCTTGTTGATTCCGGACAGGAATAAGATATATGATAATCAGGTTTATTTTCTAAATCATTGATATAATTTGCTAACAATCCTATTCTCTCATTTCCAGCCTTTAGCTTTCCATAGAGAGTCCCCCCACCATGTTTTCCTAGAACTGTAACTTCTCTTCCAAGCAATTCAAAAAGAGTAACTACATAATCATAATCTCTGCAAGTAAAAATAACTTCATGTCCTTCTTTCTCTAATTCTATAGCTATTGTATTAAATAGTAAAGGTTCTTTAGATGTTACAGCATCAAACCAGATAATCATTAATAATGGTCTATTCTACATAATCAAAAATATTGTGGAAAAACTCTATTTATGAAATAAAGGAAAAGGTGTAGAGAATTAATCGCATTTGCTATATCCACATATTCTACAAGTAAAGCAACCTTCAGCAAACTCCAACATTCCTCCACATTCAGGGCATGCAATTGTTCCATTTGCTCTTACTATCTGTTCATCGATGAGATATTGTTCTAAAACATGAGAAATCCCATCAGCACACGATAAAATTGTCTTCCCTTGGTAGAAATTGGGACTTGGACATCTAATTCCAGCGAGATGTTCCGCAATAGAATCTAACTTTACACCTGATCTAAGAGCTAAAGAGATTAACCTTCCTACTGCTTCGCTTTGACTCGTTATACAACCTCCACTCTTTCCAACTTGAACAAAAACTTCACATACTCCTGTTTCATCTTTATTAACAGTAACATAGAGATTCCCACAACCTGAACGAATCTTATGAGTTCTACCTAGTGTTACTTCTGGACGATCTCGAGGTTCTACTTTTTCTGTTGAAACTACTTCAACTTCATGTTTTTGTTCTGGTTTCTTTGTAGTAAGAACTTGGTATTTTCGAGATCCATCTCTATAAACAGTTACTCCCTTACAGCCTTTTTTATATGCTAAAAGATATGCTTTTGCTATATCTTCTCTTGTTGCTGTTGATTCAAAATTGATGGTTTTTGAGGTTGCATTGTCTATGTGTCTTTGGAAGTTCGCTTGCATCTCAATATGATATTCTGGATTAATATCATGAGCTGTAACAAAAACGTCCTTAATATCTGGAGGAATTTCATCTATCTCTTGAATTGAGTTGGTTGCAGATATTTTCACAATTAACTCTTCAGAATAGATTTTTCTATCCTTTATCATTTTCTCAAATACAGGATTAACATCAAACAGTTTCTTTCCACCTAAAACATTGCGAGTAAAAGCTACTGCATAATAAGGTTCAATTCCACTGGAACATCCAGCTATTAGTGATATTGTTCCTGTAGGTGCTATTGTTGTAACTGTTGCGTTTCTCATTGCTTCAAACATGCCCTTCAATCTGCTTTTTTCAAAATTTGGGAAGTTCCCTCTTTCTTTCCCAAGTTCTAATGATGCTTCTCTTGCAGTTATTTGGATAAAAGTCATTATTTTTTCTGAAATCTTAAGAGCTTCTTCTGAATCATATCGAATACCTAATTTTACAAGAAGATCAGCAAAACCCATGATCCCTAAACCAATTTTCCTATTTGCTTTGGTCATCTGTTCGATTTCTGGGAGAATGTAATTATTCTTATCAATAACATTATCAAGAAACCTAACACCATGAACAATCGTTTCTCCAAGTAAATCCCAATCAATTTCACCATTCTTAGTGTGGTTAGCAAGGTTAATAGAACCTAAATTACAGCTCTCATAGCCTAAAAGCGGCTGTTCACCACATGGATTTGTACTTTCTATTTCTCCAATTTGTGGTGTTGGATTATCTTTGTTTATTCGGTCAATAAATACAATCCCTGGTTCTCCATTTTTCCAAGCCATGTCCACTATTTTATTAAAAACTTCCTTGGCATTTAGTTTTCCAATTGGTTTCTTTGCTCTAGGATTGATTAAATCGTAATCTTCATTCTTCTCAACAGCTTTCATGAAGGATTCGGTTACTGCAACAGAGATGTTAAAATTAGTTAATTTTGTTTGGTCTTCTTTACATGTGATAAACTCCATAACATCAGGGTGATCAACACGCAAGATTCCCATATTAGCACCTCTTCTCCTACCTCCTTGTTTGATAGTATTTGTAGCTGCATTAAACACTTCCATGAAACTAATTGGACCGCTAGCTATACCCCCTGTTGTTTTAACAACATCATTTTTTGGTCGAAGTTTACTAAAAGAAAAACCTGTCCCACCTCCACTTTGATGAATTAGGGCAGCATCCTTTACTGCATTAAAAATTGAAGTCATATCATCCTTTATAGGAAGTACAAAGCATGCAGACAATTGACCTAGTTTTGTTCCAGCATTCATTAAAGTAGGTGAGTTTGGTAGAAATCTGAAAGTAGTCATTAATTCATAATATATTCTTCTTTCTTCTTCAGAATCACCAATAAAATTAGCAACTCTCCAGAATAATTCCTCTGGAGTTTCTAATAGTTTCTTATTTGCATCTCTGAGAAGATATCTTTTTTCTAAAACAGTTTGAGCATTTTTTGAGAGTTCGAGAACTGACACTTATATCCCTTATTTATTTAATCTTGAAATTTGTTATTAAACCCCGAAGAATTCTTCAACTATGAATAGTAAACTTAAGACACAGTTGAGAAACGCTTTCCTCAGATACCTTGTGTTGACAAAAATGAGAGATATTTAAGGTTTTATAACACTAGTATTTTCAAGCTTTAAGCGCTTAAAATAAATCTTAATTCCGACATAATTCCTAACTTCTTTTGAGTATTTATAAATTATTCAAAAATAATATGGCTTAAATTTATGCCTTACATATGACTTTTTTTCAAAAAAATCGATATAGAATTTCCGATAAACTTTAATTTAGGAGTAACATTATACAAACATACATGAAATTCAAAATGAATCGAAGAGCTGTATCTCCAGTTGTGGCAATTATCTTAATGTTCATTCTTATAATAGCTGCTATAGGCATTTCACTTGTTTATATGCTGCCTAGTATAAGCAGTTTCAAGGATAAAAGCTACAATAATAGCAATAATTTATACTTTCTAGCTCTTGATTCAAGCATTCAAGAGTTGATTAACAATCCACCACCTATTAGTAAAGAATTCATATTCTTCCATGAACAAGGAGAACTATATTATGATGAGAGTTGGTTGGTATTGTTTTTAATGCATGAGATATCAGGGACTCGTACTCACCTTGTGATGCAAGATAACATTACACGTCTTATACATCGAAGCACCTCTATCGCAGATTATGAAAGTGGAGAACATAGATATCTGATAGGTCCTCAAGATCAAGATTACGTATTTATTAATGGGAGCAGTACAGTTTATAATGAAATCGCAGTTCTCAATACTTCGAGAACCATATATGAAGCATCTTTTCTTGATCTTGCACTGTACTATAGATACGTTTTAGCAGTTGATTATGAGACAGCTGGATTAACAGAAATATACAACATGGACATAATACATATTGATTTGGAATTAAATGAATCAGCTTTTTACAACCCAACTAGAAAACAACTGTCATTACAACTTACATACGAAGGAACAGAAAAAGAGGATTTAGGAACAATAGATTTCTTAACAGACATCTATTCTGATATACGCATAGCTAACCAATTTAATCATATAAACTATGAGAATCCATTGTATTTCCCTGTTAACACTAATTATATATCTCATCAAATCAAGATTAATATGATAAGTTTAAAAATTCAAATTTCAATATTCTAAGGAGTATAATAATGCCAAGCGAGTATTTAATGTACATGGCCATCTTGTTGGTCGGAACCCTTGCGATAGGGGCAATTTCAGTTACAATGATTGCTATTAATGGTACAATGGAAGATAGAGCAATTGAAACGAATTTGGAGAATATATCGCAGAATCTAGCGGAAATAATTCATGATCTGAAATCTTTCTGTGAGAACCAGATTCAACAAGGAGCTACGAGCTTTACGCATAGTGTGATGTTATCTTTACCAGATGAGGTTCATGAAGAATCATACATAATTAAAGTTTCCTCAGATGGTATTAACTATTATTTAGACGCAAGTTTAGTGGAAAATCCTGAATTATCAGTTTCAATTAATTTACTTATTCCTGTAGATTCCATCACTATATCAGGTTCTATAGAAAGTTCGGATCCTTCACCAAAAGTAAGCTACACCTTTGATGGAGAAAACAGTAATATTGTTCTGGAATAGTTTTTTTATTAAAAATCACTAAATTCACGCTATTTCTTTTCATTTTTCTTCTAAAAAAACAAAAACATAGCTAATATGAAAAATAACTTTAAAAAGACTAGTTCATAATAATAATTCATGCAAGAAGAAACTGGAGAAGCTTTTACTGATACAGCAGCTGTTCCAATACTTGAGGAAACATATCCTGTAAGTCCTCCGTTTTCTTATGTGTTAATTCAAACGGACCCTGTTTCTAAGCGAACTCAATATATGGTTGTGGAAATTCCACTAGATTCAAAGGAGCAGGCGATTTACAATAAGATTTTCTCTATAATGGTTGATGAATTGGATGTAGATCTAAGTGTTCTGAAATCATCTGAAAAAGCTGAAGAATTCCTTAAGAAAAAGATTGTTGATATCATTAAAAGATATAGAATTTCTCTCAATGAATCTCAATTTGAAAAAATCATGTACTACTTAACACGAGATTTAATTGGTTACGGAAAGATTCAACCTTTTATGCTTGATCCAAATATAGAAGATATCTCAAACGATGGAATAGGGATTCCAATTTACGTATGGCATCGTAAATATGAATCTATATCAACAAACATCTCATTTGATAGTGCAGAAGATTTGGATAGTTTTATCATTAAACTTGCCCAAAGAGCTAATAGGCATATTAGTATTGCAAATCCGCTCTTGGATGCATCACTACCAGATGGAAGCAGAATCCAACTTACATACGGTAAAGAAGTTACTCAACGTGGTTCAACTTTCACTGTAAGAAAATTCAAAGCAGATCCTTTTACAATTACAGATTTAATTCTATACAACACAATAGATTTGGATATTGCAGCTTTCTATTGGTTTACAATGGAACATAATGTTAGTTCCCTAATAGCAGGTGGTACTGCAGCTGGAAAAACCACTCTCTTAAATACAATTGCTATGATGATTAAACCTGATCTTAAAGTTGTAACAATTGAAGATACGGCAGAGCTTAATCTAGCACATGAGAATTGGATTCCAAGCGTTGTTCGATCAGGATTTGGTGAAACAACAGAAACAGGCTATAGAAGAGGACAAATCTCAATGTATGAATTGTTAAGAGCTGCAATGAGACAACGCCCTGACTATATTATTGTGGGTGAAATTAGAGGAGACGAAGCATATGCAATGTTTCAAGCAATGAGTACAGGTCACAGAGGTTTAGGAACTATTCACGGTGATTCTGTTGAAGGAGTAATTCACAGGTTAGAAAGTAAACCAATGAACATACCTCGTTCAATGATGAAATCATTAGATCTCATTCATGTTATTCGAAAGGTTCGACTACAATCCAAATTCGCTCGTAGAACTCAATCTGTTACTGAGTTGATAGGTTTAGATCCTGTTACTGAAGAAATCTTAACAAACAAGCTTTACCAATGGAATCCAAAAGATGATACATTCATCTATTTTGGAAGAAGCTATGTTCTTGAAAAAATAATGGAAAACACAGGAACAGAGGAACAAGAAATCTTTGATGAACTTGAAAGGAGAAAAACCATTCTTCGATGGATGGTAAAGAAGAGAATTAGATACTTCGAAGATGTTGCTTCTGTTATTCAAGAATACAATTCAGATCCTGATAGAGCACTAGAAAAGGCAAGGAAAGGATTAAAGGCTTAAACTAAAACACTCATTCTGGAGGGAGTAAAGAGATTTTTTTCTCATCAATAATAAGTTAAATAATCGAATTTATATAATGTAATGGCAAATTATTCTTGATATTGAAAAAGTATTGTGATACATATGAATCCTGATGAAAATGATGATAAGAAAAAGAAGAAAAAACAACCTGATGATTCTTATCCGTTTGATTTCTTCAGCTCTTGGGAAGATTTCAATATAGAGGAAGCTATGGAGAGATTTTTACCATATTTCAGAGGTTCATCTTTTGGGAAAATGATAGATGAAATGCTAAAGAATTTTATGAAAAACTTAGAAGGAATAGATTCTGCTGATTTTGAGGATATAACCAAAAATCCGTTTGTTTATGGATTTAAATTCGGAATGGGTCCAGATGGAAAACCACAAATTGACCAGTTTGGAAATGTAAAATCTAAAACCTATGGTGATATCGAAGCATCTGATGTAAGAGAACCGTTGATTGATGTTTTTAAGGAAAGTGATAAAGTTAGAGTTATTGCAGAGGTTCCTGGTGTTAACAGGGGAGATATTAAGTTAACAGGCACAGAAAGAACACTAACAATAAAAGCTCATTCGCAAGAAAGAAAGTACGAAAAGTCGGTTAGCCTTCCAGTTGCAGTAGACATTCAAACTGCAAAAGCTAAGTACAAAAACGGCGTTCTTGAAGTCATAATTGATAGAAAAGAGAAAGAAAAAGAAGAAGATTTCAAAATAAGTGTTAATTAAGAAATTATACTTCAAGCCAAAGATATATGTTATGAGGGAGAGTAGCATATACGGTTTGTCCACCAACTAAATCTAGTAAGTATCTTCCGTCACCTAGATTACTAACTGGAGTGCTTGGAATAACAGTAACAATTCCATCACTAATCATTGTTTGAATACCGTTTTGGATTTTGTATAAATAAACATAGTTAGAGGTTCCAGCTATATTGGATATCTCCATATAATAAGCTGTATCAAAAGAATAAACACCGTCATAATATAAATCAGGACTATTTATATGAATAGAAATGTTGAATGAGCAGTAGATATATGTGGGATTAACCAGTGTGCTTGTGTTTCCAACCAATAAACTGTCCGTTACATAAGATAGTATTGCAGGCAGATTATGGTCATCTAAGTATGCTTCGACATGATTTATATTTGTTTGAATGAAGGTTTGAATGTCATTAGCAGAATCACCCATAGAATATTTTGACAAAGATATCTCAACCATTTCTTGTAGATTAGATATTGAATTATCAAGATAATTTAACAGTTGCTCCTGGTTGGGAGCTGGATCAATAAATGGACTTTGAGTAATTCTATATACAGTAGTAGATATTAAGATTAAATAGATTAAGATCACAATTGCTAAGAGGAGGAAGACTTGTCCCTTTTTGTCTTTAAACATCGTTGCTTTCATTTTAAACACCTTTTAGCCAAACATGAAGATGAATGATACAAGGATCATATTCACCCATGATTTCTGTAATCATGTAATCTATACCAATAGCTTCATTTGATAAACTTAGATGTTGATTAATCCAACTACTAGTCATAATTTCAGAAGAAGTAACGTTCTGGCAGTGTAATCTAAACTCCCCATTATCTGGAAGAGCACCATATAACGCTTGCTGAATAATTGCTTTTTGATTATTAATGTCTATCAAAGAATCTATTTTCAACGCATAAATAAACTCATCAAGAACACCATTATTGTCTAATGCTTTTATGGTACTGTAGATGTTTTCATGGAAATTCGTCTCGCTAGTTGGTTGTGTAGCTATTTGTACTTCATAGAGAGCTGTGACCATGATTATCATAACAGAAACAGCAATGAAAGCTTCTATTATGAAAAGTTGTCCTTTTTTATTTCTAAATAATGCTTTCATTATATCACCAATACCATATTTGACATTTTATCAATACATTGCGTAAGAACAAAACTTGTGTTTCAGATATATATCCTTGATTATCAAGATCTGCTGAAGTTCCATAAATCCCACCATTCTTAGAAGAAAGGAACATTGGGATACCCATAAATCCTCGTCTATGTGTAGTTGTTTCTCTTTCATGTACTAAAATTAATGCTAATCCTTTTGAAGGAATGGGAATGGCCTCACGGAGATAAACGTTTCCTTCGTCATTCCCAGTTTTTAACATATCAAATTTATAATAAGAGACATCAATATTCTTAGATGGAAAGAGAGCGAATACAGCAGCCTCATCACTTAAAGTAGTTCTAAATAAGCTTACATCAATGGAACTATGTAAAGTAACAGTGTTTTCTCTAACAAAGGGATTTAACTCAAAATCTGCTTCTCCATAATTGATTCCATCTGAGCTTTCAAGGTTTAATGTTGTATAATCCTGATATATTTCTCCTACTTGAGCAAATGCTGCTATACTGTAGAAATTTGTTACATTAACCTCAAAAGTGGATTTGAAACTAATAGTATCTGAAATAACTTTGGTTGTTGTGTAGTTTGTATAAACTTCATTATTTCCATTTACTACAAAAACCCACACATCAGCATTTTCAAAAGGTGTTTGATGATCTGTAACCTTTCCAGAAATAGTTATATCATCAAAAGCAACTCCCCAATCATCTATTACGATGCTTATCGGAGAATAAACTCCAATTGCAAAATCTCTCGTAAGCCCATATGATGCCTTTACACCAATATAATTGATATACCAATAATCCGAAATCCCACTTGATAGACGGTTGATTTTTGTAAAATCAAGTGTTTCTTTATAATCCAGTAATCCTAAACGAAAATCTGTAAGAGAACTAGTTCCTATGTAACCCCAATTAGAAGGATTTCCAGTTGAAAGAAAGATATTATTGTATAATTTGTTTAGTTCTTGTTCTTGAGAATATGTTTCCAATTGAACCATTGAAGGGATTAATAGATTTGATAAAACGATAATAACTTGACTGAAAGCAATTACAAAGATGAGTAATGCTAGAGCAAAATCTACTCCTCTTATTTGAGCTCTCTTGTTTTTCTTCAATGACAATTTTCTATTCCCCTTTCTCTTCAACTTCATCTCCCAATATTCTCTCTTCCAAGAGAGATTTGATCTCAGCTAAAGTAGCTTCTAATTCAACAAGTTCCATACCTTTTTCTAGTAAGTTAGAAGCTCGTTCTTGCATTTCATCAGCTTTCTTAATCCTGTCGGACACTAAATTCTCTACTTGTCCTTTCAATTCTGCTAAATCTTGCTTTGAACCCATAGCATCTTCTATTTTCTCAATTCGGTCTTCTATTGGACCAAGGTCAACTGAAACAGAACCAACAACACCTTCAGCATCAGGATCAGAAGAAGGAACAACTCCTTTTTCCAATGTTCCCATAATTCTAACTACATTAAAACTTACTTGATTCAGAATGCGTTTTAGTTCTTCAACTTCATCCTTTAGAGTCTTAAGGTCGTCTTCAATTTTCCCCATATTTTTCACCATTATGAATGTTATATCGTTATATTGAATAGAGGACTGTCTGGTTGAATCAAAATCTTAAAAGCAAACCATCCGATAAACATGAGCACTACAGAGTGCATAAGACCTGCTTTAATTGACATCTTAGACATTTTTCCTGCCACCAATCCAGAAAAGAATCCTTGAATTGCCAACATGTGCAAGAAGATAATCTCCAATGTATCAAGATTAATATCTAAAAGGAACATTCCTGCAGTTTGTTCTGGACCAATATTAGCTGAACCAAACGGTATAAAGAAAGTTTGGAACAATACAACAACGACTAGAATGAATATAAGAAAGGATGCGTAAACAATCCAGACATAAGGTTTCATAGCACCTTCTCTTTCTTTCTTTAAATCAAGAAGTGTTTGAACATGTTTTTCAGTAGCTTCAAAAATATCTTCTAAATTACCTCCAGATCTCTCAGCTTCTAGTATTAGTAAAGCAGCTCTTTGTGCTAAGGGAGTATCGATTGATTCTTGAAAATCTTCCATTGCTTTATTGAAAGGGATACCCCAGGATACCTTGCTGGACATCTTTCTCAATTCAGGAGTTAAAGGACCATAATGTCTCTTAGCAGATTCTTGAATAGCTCTTGGCAAACTCATACCAGTTCTCTGAGCACTGCTGATTTCCCTTAGTAAAAAAGGTAGATTTTCATCAATTCTTCCTTGTCTCCTTTCTTCTCGGTAAATTATAAGAAATGTAGGAACTCCAACCATAACAATAATAGCGAGAATTATGAAATCGTTAATATCCAAGAAATTAATGAAATCGTTTGTTACAATTTTCTCGCCTGTTACTGGATCCAGTGTAAATTCGTATGCTATAACATCTATAATACCTAGAACGACTAAAATTAAAGCTGAAACAGCTGCAATTATCCAATAAATTGTATCTTGAGTTATCTGAAATTCTCTTACTTTTACTTCTACTTCATCACTTATTGCCATTTTTTTCACCTACAACTCCGGTTGTTGAGCGTCTATCAACACTATGATACCCAGCTCTGCTACTGGAATAATTACATATACAAGAACTGCCATGAGGAGTGTGGAATTTCCTCCTGAACCACCCAACATTGACATCATAGCTAAAATAACTATGAAGAATATTGGAGCAACTACACCAATAACCATAAACAATTCTGCCATTACTCCTAGTGAGTCAATAAAATTCTTTTCACTTTGAACCTTATCAGTCATCAAAGTTTCAGTTGAAACTTCAAGATAACGTTGTAATTCTCCTCCAGAAGTAAACGTTCCAACAATTCCTTCAAGGAAACTTGAATACTTTGGAGAGGGAGATCTTAATGATGCTTCACCTAAAGCATGAACAATATCATAACCAAAAACAGAGATATCTCTAGAGATCTTTTTGGCATCTTTAACAATCGCTACTCCTATTGTTTCTTGAGTTAGAGCCCTAAATATCCTATCTGGTGTTACGCCTGCAGATGCCATAGCTGTCATATAACTAGCAGCTGTTGGAAGGGCTGCTTCAAGTTTTCTTTTTCTTTCTCCAACTAAGTAACTTGGATATATCCAAGTATATACTATCATGCCTATTAAAACTAACACTGGAAGAAGTATTACTAAGATTATAGAAAGTTGTTCTTTAACTACTATTTTAATCGCGATTAGGAAAACTAAAGATACTAAAGAAAGTATAGTTGCCCAGAAAATTCTTACGCTTAAATACATTCGAACACTTTGATCAATTCCAGCTTTTCTCAAAGTTAGTTTAAGTCCTTCAAATTCTGCTAGATGAGGTTCTATTATTCTTCCGATATAAGAATAAGCTATTGATTCAATTATTCTTGAACTCATTATTTTATCCTCTGTTTTTGAATATGTAAATATATCTACAAAAGTATATTGTAGAATGACTATTTAACATTTGCTCGTAGTTAATAAAAGGTTGTATGAATTAAGAAAGTTATTCTAGATGCAAGAAGTTTTTTTCCAATTTCTTTAATTATCCTATTCGCAAAAGAGAGCCTTAGGATTGAAAAAACAAAAGAATTGTTATTTTTTTGTTGAATCTATCGCCAAGTATAAAAATGATTATTAGTTAATTCCTTTTGTATGTCTTTGTATATTATACAATCAACAGGAGAAATGACTGAATGCGAAAATAAAGAGATTGCACTTTTATCTGAAAATGTTTTGCTTGTTATTTCTCATAATCAAAAGAAAATCTATACATGGATAGGTAGAGCATCATCACCTCACTCTAAATTTGCTTGTGCAAGAGAAACAGCAAGAATTAGGATGGAATTGGGGTATAAAATAGTTAATTTAGAAGAAGAAGCTACAAATGATGATTTCTTAAGTGCAATAGATGAAGCGTGTAATATTACAGGAGCTGCAAAGCCAAAGCCAAAACCAAAACCAAAAGCAGAACCAAAACCAAAACCAAAAGCAGAACCAAAACCAAAGGCAGAACCTAAAACAAAAGCTACTACTTCAAAAGCTAAAACAGCTGCAAAGCCAAAACCGGAAAAAACAGAAACTAAACGAAGATATGAATCTGCAGAAGTAAAAACAAAAATTGTAGATGTAGAACACGTGTTAAAGCAACTAGAAATTCTTCAACCAATGGAGAATAATATTAGAGATTATGTTATTATAGGTGAAACATTATTTATTGCACCCGAAAACCTTGAAAAACCTGATTCAGAATCAAAAGTGAGTCTTCCAGATGGATCCTTTGTTGCAGATGATTATATCCCAAGAATATTTTTAGAAAATGGAAAAATCATTGCAATAGAATTATGGAGAGAAAACTAGTAACCTTGTTTCTCCATCACTTGTTTAGCAATTATAGAATAAATGTCATTTACCCCTTCTCCCAATTTTGCAGAAGATTCAAGAATTGTATAACCTTTAGAACCCCAAACCTCATTTGTTTCTTCTATTGATACTACTCGTTCATCATCTAAATCGGTTTTATTTCCAACGATTATTATTGGGATATCTGGGCATTTTTCTTCAACTTCTTCTATCCATTTCTCAATATGATCATGAGACTCTTTTCGAGTAACATCAAATACAATTACTGCACCATGAGCTCCAGTATAATATCTCTTACGGAGACTGACTAGCTTTTCTTGTCCCACTGTATCAAATAGTACAAGTTTAAGAACAGTATCTTCATCAAATTGTATTTTTTTACTGTGAAAATCTACTCCTAAAGTAGGAAGATATGATGAAGAAAAGCGATTTTGAGTATAACGAACAGCTAGACTTGTTTTACCTACTGAATAATCTCCTACATTTATTATTTTGATAATGTAAGTAACATCTGGAGTAAGTGACATTAAGATAGAATAACTTGAATTGTATTTTAGCATTTTGATAATATCAATTCAAAAAAGAAGTCTGTTTATATATCAAATTAGAATAAAGATGGAGTGAGGTTAATATTTTTAAATATTCAAACTCAAAAATAGTTATACTACATGAACTCTCAGAATATAATTAATTCAGATTTTACGATTATAATTCCTACTCTTAATGAAGAGAAATCGATAGGAATTCTTCTTTCAGAAATTGAGAAATGTGCACCTGAAACTAAAGTTATAGTGTCTGATGATGGTTCAACAGATCGTACATCAGAACTTGTTACTGCATTTGATGGGAATTTAGATGTTTTATTTCTGGATAGAAAGAAAGAACAAATACACGGGTTAACTATAAGTGTTTTAGACGCAATAAAAACTTGTAAAACTCCTTACTTTCTTGTTATGGATGGTGATCTTCAACACCCCCCAGAAGCAATTGTTAATTTTTATAGATCACTAGATGAAAACAACGATTTAGTTGCAGGTAATCGAATCAAAGTTGTAGGAAAATGGCCTATACATCGTAAATTAATGTCGTATATTGCTGGATTAATGGGAAAGATGACTTTGGTTCTAAAGAAAAGAAGTTCAATTAAAGATATCATGACAGGTTTTTTTGGTTCAAAAAGAGAGTTGTGGGAACCAATAATTGATAAAGAAAAGGAAAAATTCACTCTTGAAGGGTACAAGGTTCTTTTTGATTTTCTGAAAATCTATCCTGAAAAGCTCAAAATTAGTTATGTTGATTATGTTTTTGGGACAAGAGATTTTGGAGAATCAAAAATAACTTCAAAAATAATATGGTTATACTTCAAATCTTTATTTAAGAAAAGTTGAATTAAACTCCTCGTAAATATTGCTTGAAATCGTATACTGTTTCTAAGAATTCTTGCATCATTTCAGGATTCTTTATTCCTGAAATTTTTTCAACTCCAGAATTTATATCTACAGCATTAGGAGAAAGAATCTTAACAATTTTACCAACATTTGCAGCTTGAAGACCTCCTCCCACTACAAGGGGCTTTGTAATATTTTTCCTAATGTCTTCAACAACAGATATAATTTGTTTCTTTTTCTCTGAAGACTCCCAGCTAGATCCTAGTGGAAGATTGATATTGATTACATGAACATACTGATCTAGTATTTTTGCTGCTTCTATTGGATTAGAGTCAAGTATGTTGGATTCTAGTGTTTCCTTATTGAGAAACATAGAACCAATAACTGGTATATAAGCCATTGATTGTACCGCTATTAAGTTGTTAACATCACCAAAAAAATTTCCATTTATCTGTATCATCTGAGGTTTGCATGTATCCACAATTTCAAAGATCTCATCTATCTCTTCAGGCACTATTTCAGCAATTGTTATACAGTTTTCCACATTAGCAAAAATACGTCTTGCATCGAATTTACTAACAGTTCTAATCTCGTTGATGTCATCTATTATTGTACCTATTGCAAATTCTGAAGAGACATCAACTGACAATGCAGCATCAAAATCTGTTACTCCGGATATCTTCGCAATCCACAATTTTACGTCCTCAAGTTGTTATTATTAGTTGGATTTTAATACTTTCCGCCTAAATGAAATAACTGGATGATATCCCAAATTTATCTGTGACTTGTCATATATAATTTCCAGATATTACAAAAGACCTTATTATATTACTAACATATTATTCTGATTACATTGACTACAAAAGACACTTTTCTCAATTACAAATTAGAGAAAGCTATTGCTAGAATAAAAACTCACAGTGGTTATAACAATTCTCCTGTTTTTCTAGAGGTCTGCAATTGTCCTTCAAAAGGGGGTTCTTTGTATTATGATACAAAAAAGCAGTCATATTTTGGTAAGGGAAGCTGCGATCGGGGATTATTATGTTCGCAAATTCAAATAGATAAGCACCAGATTCGAATCAGAAAAAAACTTCCATTACAACAATTAACTGAAATTGCAGAGAAAGAAGAACTTAATCAAAAAATCTTACAACCTGAGCCTACTATTAGTCTTTAAGCTTGAATCTAATTAGTAACTGTTGGAAGAAACCCTCTCTATATTTTATATTGGCTTTAGTTAATAACAAGCAAATATTTAAGCATGTAAAAACAAAAATTATGAAGATGAGCGACGTGGATGATATTCTCTTTAAAGAATCTCTGATTAATGCTTATAAATATGGAACAGCTGACAAAAATATTGTTCTAAAAAAAATTATGGCTAATTACCCAAATTTAAGGAGTAAGGTAAAAGAATTAGCACAAAAGTTAGAAAAAGTTGTAAAAGAAGTTAATTCTTTAACAACAGAAGAAGTAGACAGAATAGCTCATCAGAAGTATGCAGAAGAAATAAAGGAAGAGAAGAAAGAGAGGGAAGTTTTACCTGATTTACCATTTGCTGAAGAGGGTAAAGTCAAAGTGCGTTATCCTCCTGAACCTTCAAAACATCCACATGTTGGACAGATGCTTTCATTTTGTATAAATGACATGTTAGCTGAAAAATATAAAGGAAAAAGAGTTTTAAGGTTTGATGATACAAATCCTGAGAAAGTAAGAGCTGAATACTATGACAGCTTTCGTGAAGTAATTCATTGGATGAACTTGAAGATAGATGAAGAATCACTAGCCTCTGATTATATGGAAGTTTATTACGAAAAAGCATTGGATTTAATCAAAAATAATTATGCTTTTGTTTGTTTATGTTCGAGAGAAGAAGTCACAAAACTCAGATCAGAAAAAAAACCTTGCTCTTGCAATTTAGAACATTCAGTAGAAAAAAACACTGAACTTTTTGAAAAAATGAATGCAGGAAATTTCTCAGCTGGAGAAGCAGTGGTTCGTTTAAAAGGTGACATGAAAGCTGAAAATGCGGCTTTAAGAGATCCAATCCTACTACGTATTTCGGAGCATGAACATGCTATACAAGGAGATAAATACCATATTTGGCCTATGTATGATTTTGAATCACCAATAATGGAAAATATTACAGGTGTTACTCATATACTCAGAAGTATTGAATTTGGTAAAATGAGGGAAGAATTACAAAGCTTAGTATCCGAAAAACTTGGGATAACACCTCCACATTTCTTGGAATATAGTAGATTCAAAGTTATAGGAGCCCCTACTCAAGGTAGAATAATCAGAGAATTGGTAGAAGAGAAAATAGTAACAGGCTGGGATGATTATAGATTAGTAACATACCAAGCACTAAAAAGGAGAGGGATACAGCCAGAAGTATTTCCAAAAATAATCGAAAGGGTTGGTGTTACAAAGTCATCAACAAGTATAGATTGGTCACTAATTTTCTCAATCAATAGAAAAATAATAGAACCAAAAGTAAAGCATCTATATTTTGTTGACAATCCTATAAAGATTGATATCATCAATCCAGAACTTAAGAAAATCAAAATTCCCCTTCATCCCTATAATAAGGAATTGGGAGAAAGAACAATAGAAATTAATGATGTATTGTATCTTAGTGGAACTGATCAAGATTTGATTAAAGAGAATTCCATAATTCGTATGAAGGATCTATACAACATTAAAATAGTGAAAAAACAATCAGCTGATACATTTTCTGCTGAAATTCATAGTCAAGAAATACTAACTGATATTCCAAAAATACAATGGGTTTCTGATCCTATAGAAGTTGAAATAGAAAAGGCAGAAATGTTATATTTAAATAATCGAATAAACAAAGATAGCTTAAGAAAAGTTCAAGGTTACGGAGAAAAAAAACTGCAAGAATTACAAATTGGAGAAATAATCCAGTTTGAACGGTTTGGATATACAAAAATTAATAATATAGCAGAAAAAGTACAAATGAACTATATTCATGGTTGATAACATGGTAGAAATTGGACTACTAATATTCCTAGTTTTCATCGCAATATCTTTGATAGTGGCAGCCAGAGCAGCGATAAGAAGCCAGAAAAAAGATAAAGCTGCAAAGAAACGTTATCGTCCATACCAACCTTATGGTCAAGAGAGAACGATAGATACTCCTACTCCATCAGCTCCTAGAACAGCTGTACAAACCACTAGTTCTCCTTCTGAATCTCGAGCAGCTTATGCTAGTGCAGATGAATTTTTCAGAGCTGGCATGTATGATAGAGCAAAAGAGGAATATCTAAAAACAGGGAGAGTTTTTGGCGCTGCAAAGTCTATAGCTGCAAAAGGGAGAGAATTTATTCCTGACTCTTTGGAAATCATTTCTAGATATGCTCCAGAAAGAGAAGAGGAAATGATAAGAAATCTTTCACGATATTTCTTCGATAGTGGAGAAACAGAAATATCTGCTATAATTTTGTATGATAGTAATTTAACTGATGAAGCTGATGCAGTTTTAGCAACAATTGGTAAAAGCATTGATGATATTTCCCCAACTGGTGTAGTTGAAGTTAGTGAAATAGAGACTGCAGTTATTTTGGAAGAAGAAAAAAGTTTGGAAGAATTAGAAGCCATCGCATCAGAAGCTAAAAAAGAAAAAGAAGAAGAAATAGTCATTAAGGAGAAAACTGAAGCCCCAAGGAAGATACAAACACAACCACTTAAAGTTGCTACCTCAGATTTAGAAGATAGATGCAGTGTATGTTTATCAGTTATAAAAGCTGGAGAAAGTTTTATAAGATGTCCTCATTGTGAAATTCCATCTCACTATTCTCACATAGTCGAATGGATTAAGGTTAAACCACAGTGTCCAAATTGTAAGAAAAAACTTGTATCGAAAATGTTTCAATCTTAGTGAAAGAGTTAAAAAGAATGTTTTAATCAAAAAATTATGGTATTTCTCACTCCTTTTCCAAATGAAATTATCAAAGAATTCATACATAGTTCTACACAAGAACAGATAGCTGGTTTCGATTTAACTGTAAAAGATATAATGAAAGTACATAATGGGGGATCTTTAGATTTTGATAACACTAATAGAAAGATTCCAGAACATGAAACATTGGAATCTGAAAATGATATATGGAAATTACAACCTGGAGGATATTTAGTAAAATACAATGAAATTGTTAATGTTCCATTAGATGCAATTGGAATAGTTTTACCTCGTTCCAGTCTTATGAGATGTGGTGGGACTCTTTGTTCTGCAGTTTGGGATCCAGGATATAATGGCAGAGGAGTAGGATTACTAATCATATTTACAGAGATGAAAATTCACAAAAATGCAAGAATTGCTCAAATAATTTTCATAAAAACACTCGAAAAAACTACAAAAAGTTATTCTGGTGAGTATCAAAACGAAAATATTGAAGAGTAACTCAAGATTAGGACAAATCTTATCAACTAAAAACGTGAGTTTCTTATATATTAAAATCTGATTAATCTAATAGGAATAAAGAAAGTGAAATTATGTCAAAAAAAGAAGAACCACCTAAAACAAAAAAAGAGAAAACTACTCCAACAAAGACAACAACTCCTAAAAAAGAAAAAGAAAAAGAACCTGAAGATTGGATAGCAGAAATTATTCCTAAAAAAACAAAACCAAGAGCATCCAAACCGAAACAAGAGGACATTGTTGATGTAGCTGTAAATCAAATACCAGGAATAGGTCCAGCTGTATCTGAAAAACTGCTGTCGGCAGGATATATTACTTTAGCAGCTGTTGCTCATGCATCACCTTATGAGCTAGTTGAGCATTGTGAAATAGGAGAGCAAACCGCAAAGAGATTGATTACTGCAGCTAGAAGTCAAATTGGGATTGGATTCAAGAATGCTAAAGAACTCTTAGTATCACGACAGAAACTTGAAAAAATATCAACAGGGAGTAAAGCATTAGATACACTACTTGCAGGAGGAATAGAAACAAGTTCTCTAACTGAAATGTCAGGTGAGTTTAGAACTGGAAAGACACAAATCTGTTTTCAACTCTGTGTTATAACAGCTATGAGTAAAAAACTAGGTGGTTTAGAATCAGGTGTAATCTTCATAGATACTGAAGGGACATTTCGACCAGAAAGGATACTGCAAATATGTACTAGGTTTGGAGCTGATCCAGAAGAAGTACTAAATAGAATCAGTGTAGGAAGGGCATACAACTCAGATCACCAAATGGTACTAGTATTAGAAAGTCCAAGACTGATAAAGGATAACAACGTAAAACTGATGATAATCGACTCTCTTACAAGTCATTTTAGAGCCGAGTACACTGGGAGAGGATCTCTTCTCGAAAGACAACAAAAACTCAACAAATATCTACACCAATTACTTAGACTTGCAGAGGTTTATGAAATTGCAATAGTAGCAACTAATCAAGTATTATCAAAACCAGATGTTCTCTACGGTGAAACTATTTTCCCAATTGGAGGTAACATAGTTGCTCATTCTTGCACCACAAGAGTATTTCTTAGGAAAGGAAAAGGAGATAAGAGAATAGCTAGAGTTATTGATAGTCCGCACATTCCTGAGATAGAAACAGTATTTTGCATAAGCAGTGAAGGCATTGTTGACATTGAAGAAAGTGACTAGGAATTTAGCAAAATTTAAGTAGATTACAAATGATGTGATTGTTAGAAAAAGTAATTCTTGAAACACCAGTTGGTGAACAATTTGTCAGGAGAAAATGAAGGTATATCAGTCGGTGACGCAATAAAGATTACAGAATTAGAAAACAAAGTACAGACATTGCAAACTAAAATCGATGAGCTTGAAAGTTTGAAGAATGAGTTTGAAGAGAAAAACAGCAACCTTAATCGAGAGTTAACTGAACATAAAAGCAGACTTGATGCTTTAAGTGATGTTGAAAATCTTAAAACTACTCTAGAGAACGAAGCTTTAACTCTTAAAGAGGAAAATTCTCAATTAAAAGAAGCCAAAGAAAGCAATGAAAATGAGATTCAACAACTCAAAAATGAAGTTATGAGAAAAGATACTGAAATGGCTAATGTTAAAAGAGATTTAGATACAAAGAGTGAAGAGCATCAAGATAAACAAAATACAATCGATAAGCTCAGAGAAAATGTTACAGAAATAGAAAGTGCTAAAACTGAATTAGAAGCACAAACAGAACAACTAAGGGATGAAAAAGCTACACTTGAGAATAAATATAATGAACTTTTAGCAGATTCCTCAAGACTTGAGCAGATTAAGAACGATCTTAGACAAAAAGAAGAAGCTCTAAAAAGATTCCAAATAATAGCTGAATCAGATCCTTCCTATAGTTGGCTTTCAACTCTAGAACAATACAAAGTAATAGAGTTAAAACGTTTAGCAATGTCAACTGGATCATCAACACATGCGATTCTTAGATATGTCCAAATGCTTGAAGCAGCTGGACTTGTTGATATTGAAATGCATGGAAAGGATGACCCAAATCCAACAATAAAACTCAAATAAATAAATTATTCAAATCTTTTTTTTCTATTTTTTATGAATACCATTAATAGTTTTATTTAATGTATTCTAGATAACTTTATTAGAATCAGTTGTGATAAATTTTTAGCGATTAGAATGGTAAATGAAACTAAAATAAAAGTAAATGGTGAAGAAGTTCCTTTAAATCAATTTGTTATTAAAATCACATCTAAGCTGGTTTTAGCTATTGTTGAATCACTTAAAGGATTAGAAGAGGATATCAAAGAAGTTCAAATAAATGTAAAATACTAAGAGTATCTGATTCTTAACCTTGCTAATAAACTTTAAAACTAACTTGTTGATTTCTCTTCCTATGAATTCCAATCAATTTTCAAGAAAGGAGATTATACTTTCATACATTACAATTCTAAGATTGGTTAATGGTTTAGTTGCAGGTACAGCAGCAGCTTTTGGAATTGTATTGTCTCTACCTTTAGGAGTAAAAGTAGATTACCTTACATTAGCCTTAGTTGTTATAGGAACAATATTCGTATCTTCACAAGCTATGATATTTAATGATATTTCAGATAGAGAAGAAGATAAAATAAATTCTCCACACAGACCATTACCTTCAGGGAAAATTTCTGTAAAAACAGCCAAGATTTATGGAATTATTTTCGTGGTTCTTGCGTTACTTACAGCTGTAGCGATTGATATAATTAATCCAGAATTATATGGATTAACTGTAATTACTGCAATACTCTTTGGTGGTTCATTAGATCTCTACAACATTAAATTGAAAAAGATGGGATTCTGGGGAAACCTTACTATTGGAATTAATGTAGTAGCTCTTTTTGCATATGGTTCAATTCATACTTTTCTTATTCATACAGGAATTGGTTTACCATGGATTCCAATTGTGGTTGGGGCTTGTGCTGGGTCCGGAAATGTTGGTAGGGAAGTAATAAAAGGACTTCCTGATATCGAAGGAGATAGAGAAGCAGGTGTAAGAACAATTGCTGTTAAGTATGGTCCTAAGGTTACAGCAATAATAGGATCACTTTTTCTTTGGGGTTTAATCTCGGGAGCACTAATCGCTGCAATCCTACCAATGTTTGTAGAAACAACACCCCCTCTTTACTTAGCAAGTCAGATAATAGTTTATCTAATCGCCATATTAGCAACATTTCTAGCTATAGCAATACTATTTAACCAGAAACCCAAGTGGGCTTACACTACTAAGGAGATACTATTGTTTGTTTTCTTAGCTTTCTTACTTGTATTTATCATTGATAAGATTGTAAGACTAGCTCTAGGTTAGCAAACTTATCTCTTTCTTATAACTTGATATACTAAAGGATTAAATGCATCTGGACACGCATGAGTAGATACATCTTTATCTTCTAACCAAGGAAATTCAGCTCCATAAGCCATTGCAAATACTTTTGGCAAAACTGAATATAGAGCATGTAAACACACTTTCCCTTTAATTTCATTAGTGTCAAAATTTAGAACAATTTCGTCACCAACTTTGTGGTCAGCAGCACAGTTTCCTTCTTGACTTATTACTTTCAGAATTATTTCAAATGCCATGAAATTGCTCAAACTTCTAAATTTAAATACTTTATTCTTTTATAATAGAATATGAATGGGAAGTATGTGTATGATATTATCATTGAAGGAAACAATCTTACAGCTACAACTCTTGCATACTTTCTATCACTTAACTACAAAAACAAATCAATTGCTTTAATACAAAGAGAAGATGTACCAAATCGTTCATTCTTTACACCTAATATAGTTGCACCAGTTTTTGAATTATCTGATGAATTTATGAGTAGTGTTTTCAAAAGTAGTAAAGAAAAGCTAATAGAAGTGCATTCTATTTCAGGACATTTTGAATACTCTCAACTTTCACTAATTCTATTATACAAAGAATTGGAAACGCAAGAAATAAGAAAAAATCATGAAAAAAAACTAACAAATTCTGAAATAAAGTATAAGCATTTATCACAAGAAGAGATTTCATCCTATTATCCTTTCATCTCATCAGGAGAAGAGATTAAAATTACAGAAATCTATGAATCTTTTACCTGTTCAGATGTAAATGATTTAATGGTTGTTTTTCAAAAATTAGCAGAGGAAAATGGAGTAGAAATAATAGGAAATGCGAGTAAGTTAAATTTCTATGAGAAAGAAGGTATTTTTGAAACGGAAGATAATGAATTTACTCCAAATGAGTTTTCAATAGTTACATCACCAGGATTTAATAGAATAAAAAGCATTGTTGACCAACAAGTTCTAAGAGTCACAACACCAATTCTTGAGAATTTTCCTAGAGTAAATCTTGTAGATGTTAGCACTCATACTCAAATGTGGTTAGAAGAATCAGGCTATTTCCAAATCTTCAGAGTTTTTAATGAGGTAGAAGAAAAGCAATGTGTTAAACAAATAAAAGATAATTTTAAAAGATTGTTTCCGTTGCTTGGAGTTTTACAAACAATTGATTCAAACTTCATAAATCTAAAAACAAATACTTCCTTAGAAGATTCTGTAGGAACTTTTGATAAGTCAAAAACATATTATTTTCATATTCCTTCTCAAATGGAATTATCAATTATTCCAAGTATAGCAGAAAGGTTTTCGATTTTACAAAAGAAAAATGAAACTGAATTTTTATCTGATATCTCGTTAAGAAAGATTCTTAGCTCAGAAAAATAAGTCAAGTTATTATTTTGAGTACTCTACTAGGAATTCATCAAATTTCATTTGTTTATCATGAAAATACCTCCTTAAAACTCTTGTATGAATCTTAAGAAGTTGTTTTGATAAACTTGAGATTTTCTTATCTTTTGCAGCTGTTTTTATCAATACCAAAATTATTTCAGCATTTAATCCTCGAGATTTATTCGCAAAGGTTTTTCTTCCTTCAGCATTTAGTTTTTTCATTTCTTTAATAATGAATTTAGTACTTTCCTGTCCAAGATTATTCAGAGCTTTTATTCCTAGTTTATGTTCTTCCTCAACCACTTTTTTAACAGCTTCAGGAACGATAGATGTTTCTCTAGCTAATGAAAGGAGAATTACAAGTCTATCTTTAGTTTTGGTAGTTTTTATTTTACCATAGTATTTTTTCAGAGGATTAGCAGCATTTTTACCCATGTTTTTAATAACTTGCTGAAGATTGTTAAACCACCTTTCATCAGCTGTTTTTAATTTAGGAAGTATTATGTCAAGGATTTTGCTATCCATTTGACCAAGAGCTTTTATTGTGGATTTTACTAAGTTTTGATTAGGAGCTGATAATTTATCTGAAAGTTTTTTCACAATTGGAGCACCAATTTGAACTGCAGCATATACAGCTGCTTCTCTTACCAATATTTTTGGTCTTCTCATATTATCAATAATAACATCAACGACTCCTGGATCCTTTAACTCACCTAAAGCTCTTGTTGATATTTCAGCAATTGAATCATCATTATCTTTTGCTGCTCTTATTAATGTCATTAGTGCTCGTTTGTGTTTTATTTTTCTAAGAGATTCAACCGCTTTTCGTCTTAGATTTATATTTGGATCAGATAAAATTGATGAAAGAATTGGTACGGATTTTGCACCAAATTGGTTAAGAAGTTCACATGCTTTTTCTCTTATTATAGGATCGATTTCTTTCAAAGATTTCTCTAATAGTTGAAAAAGCTCATCATTTATATCTCTGAATTTACCTTTATGAATAGCGAATGAATGCCCTAAATCTTGTAGTTCTTTTTCTGGATAATAGATGTACAAAATTGTACCTAACTTAACAACTTGAGGTAAATTAACATCCAATAATCCATCGAGAGCCAGTTCAATGTTCTCATTACCGAAATAATGTAAAACTTCTATTGCGTTTTTTCTAAGTTGTAAATCATCTTCAGTTAATTCCTCTATTAGAACGCGAATTGAAGGTGTTCCAAGTGTGAGTAAAGCTTGTGTAACTGCTTCGATGATTGATGGATTCTTTCCTGCTAATTGTGTAGTTAATAAACGAATTGCCCCTTCATACCCATATTTCTGGCTCATTACTAAAGTTAGACAATGAGCGGCATTTTTTCTTACATTTTTCTTCCCTTTATGAAGAGCATCCATTAAATAATCATAGCTTTCATCACCAATTCTTTTCATAGTTTCAATAATAAAAGGTACATTTTTGTCCTCTTCAAGAGCAGTTATTAAATGGGGGAGAACACTCTCTCCAATCAGTGCTAACGATTTAGCAGCATAATATCCTGCTGGGTCACCTTTTTTGAATTGTTTAACTAAAATGGTTGTAGCCTTGGGACTCCCTAAATTACCAAGAGCTTCGATTATAGATAGTTGAGTATCTATTGTATCATCAAAGTTAGATAATCTGTCAATGAGAATGCTAGAGTTCTTTGGATCATCAACATGCATAAGAGCTAGAGATGCATATTTAACATGCTCTTGCTTATCTGTTTTTGAAACTAAAGTTCTAAGTTCTTTCACTATTAAATGAGTTAATTCCGGATATTTGGTTAATGTGAGTAAGGTAAGCTCTGGAAAAGTAGGATTGAATTGATTCATTCTAAAAGCTAATATCTTTTTTATGCTCTTAGGATGCTCTGATATAAAGTTAAAATCTATGAAGGTTTCTTCATAGTTCGAAAAAGAAGAATAACAAGTTCTTGCAGAAAGTTCAGCTAGAGTTGAAGAAACGGGTGTTACTGAATATGATGCTTTGATTGAATTGAATATATCTCCAGGTTTAAGCGATGTTATAATTTCACAAAGAATTTCAAAGCTCTCTTCTTTAACTAAGTAATCTGCTAGAAGAGAGATAAAATGATCAAGCTTTTCAATAATCACTTCTCGGATTTGAGGATCAGGTTTTTTTATGTATGCTTTTAGAATCTTCTCTGTAGGAACATAGGAGGTACTGAAAAGCAGTTTGAGTGCATTTCTTCTAATAATGACATCATTGTCTACTAAAAAATCAACCAAAATATCATAATCTTTTATATTTTCTAATTTTATTTTTTCAATCTCATCTTCCTCATGGAGAAGAAGTTTCAATTGCTCCTTATTCAAGGAGTCTTCCCCCTCATATCTTTCCGATATTGCAAGTAATTTATAATCTCAGTTCCTAGTTCCTCAAAAGCATTTTGAACATTTTCCCCAGTTTTGGCAGAAGTTTCAAAATACTTTACTTTGAATCCTTTGGATCCGTAGCTAGAATTCAGTTCTTCTATGAATTTCATAACTCTCTCACTTACTGATTCCCTTCTACTTTTTGAAATAAGATCCATTTTATTCCCTAATATGAAGAAAGGTACAATACCTCTTTCAGTTCCCTTTTCAAGTTCTTTAACCCATTTTTCTAATTTCTTTAGAGTTGTTATCTTGGTTGCATCAAACACCATTAGTGCACCTAATGCTCCTCTATAATACATCATTCTTACTTTCTCAAAGATATCTTGACCGGCTATATCCCAGATTTGATACAAAATAGAGATGTTGTTTACCGTCTTTGGTAATGATGCAAAATCTGCTCCTATTGTTTCTAAATGATTAGTAATAAAACTCTCGCCAAGATAAGATCTTCTAAGACTTGTTTTTCCAACTGCTCCTTCTCCCGCAAGAATAACCTTCAAGTAAAGTTTCTGTCCATAACTCACATTATTCACGTCTTTTTATTTGATGCAATATTTCCTTCTTCATTAATTCTACCTAGTTTCTTATTTAAGAATTTAAACATTGAGGAAAGAGGAGAAAAAAGAGTAAAAATTAGTACAAAAGAACCTAGTAAAATTGTTAGAAAATAGAGAAATCCACCATTGAGTATCAAGCCTAGATTTGGAGTTATTATCATTCCAACAATGAAATTATTTGCTACATGTAGGAAAATTGCAGCGTGTAATCCATATTTATAGAATGCATATCCAAAAACCAATCCTGCTACAGCTGCTTGAACTATTTTCCCTTCTAACCAATTACCTGGATGATAATGGACATAACCAAAACAAAATGATGAAAATATCAGAAAAACAAAATCAAAGAATTCAAATTTTTTCCATCTTCCAGTTAAATAAAGAAGAGGATTTTTTAATTCTCTTTCAGTTAGAAATTTTGTTAATTTCGACTTCTGCTTATTCTCTTTTCTTCTTCTTAACATTATAAATTGGACGATTTTTATACAAACAAAATATAAGCCATTGAGTACAAACAAAGGTAGTCCAAATAAGATCCATCGGTAGGTAATTTCTTCATGAAAACCAGCCCAAAATGCTCTAGACATTTCAACATAAAGCTGATCAAGATCAATAGAAATTTGTGATATAATTGGAACCCCTAGATTCATTAGAATTGTTATTAAAAGAGTTGAAAGAGCAATATTCAAGCAGAGTAAGTTTATAACCGGAATTAAATCACTCTTTTTAGCAGTGGAAATAAGTTTTGAAAATCTACTCCTTTTTGATTCAGGAATTCTTTCAACAGGGATATATCCTTCATAATTAATTTTTTGATTAAGAATATTGAAAGCTATGTTATCAAGTGAATCTTCTTCCAAAAATTTATCTTCTTTTGATATCTTTTCCTTTTCTTTTTTATCTTTAGGAAGATAAATTAAAAGAAATAGAATTCCAAAAAGAGCTAAAGACATAAGCGATTGAGCAAGTTTCCAGTCAACTATTATTGATTTAGGTAATTCTATAAATTTGAAGAAATCCTGCCTAAAACCTGTAGAAGGATTATAACTATATTCAAAATTTGGGAAAGTAAAAATTAAAGTTTCAACTCTACTTGATGCAGGAATAGATGGATAGATAATAAAGACAAGTAGATTGGCTAGTAATAGAGATAAGCCAATGAATAACATCATATTATTCCACTTGTTTTTAATGGAATATTCAACTTGTCTTACAGCTGATTCTATACCAAGTTCTGGTTTGTCTGGGATTAAAACCTCTTTATAAAAAAGGAGACCAAGGTGTTTCTCTATCCCGGAATACAGGAATATTCCAACAAGTATACTAAATAGCGATAATTGAATTAATTCTAAGAGGGTGATAGAGATATTTGTCAACACAGATATTGTATTGAGAGAGGAGAAATAAATAACTAGAGAGTATGCACCTACTCCAAGATAGAAGGGTAAAAAGAAAAGGAATACACTCTTCAACGGTTGATCTTTCCTATCGATATCATTCTTAACAAACCATCTTCTAAAGAGCCAACCATAAATTATAAATGTTATAATTGCAAGAAAATATAACAAAATTGTGTAATAGGATATTGATGGAAAGTATGCTTTTAGTACAACATTTAAAGTAGTTAAAACACTAACAATTGTTACTATAATTAAAGAATGAAATAAAAAATTCTGAAATCTCATTAGTACCAATTGTCCTTTTTTAAGTAACGTCTCAATTCTTATCAAGTTATAGGTATTTATCAATTTTTATTTTTCTCCTCAAACGGAAAAACTTTTAAAAGTTCTTCATGCAATTTAACAATACTCAATTTACGTACAATTGATAACTGGTTTACAGGTGAAAAAAATGAGTAAAAAAGAAACAGATGAAAAAGTAGACGCAAAAGAAGAAGTCGAAGAAGAAGTCGAAGAAGAAGTCAAAGAAGAAGTCAAAGAAGAAAAAAAAGCGACTAAAAAGGCAGCTCCTAGGAAAAAAGAAGAAAGCCAAATAATCTATATCGGAAAGAAAAATACTATTAGCTATGTGCTTGTAGCAGTAACAATATTAAACAAGAGTGATACTTGCGCTATCCAGGCAAGAGGAAGACAAATTTCAAAAGCCGTAGATGTCGCAGAAATAACTCGAAGAAAATTCCTACAAGATATGGTTGAAGTATCAAAGGTTGAAATAGGTTCCGAAGAGCTCATGAGTGATAGGGAAGGGGAAGAGCCAACTACTAAAACTGTGTCTACAGTAGAAATAGTCCTGAAGAAAAAGAAATAGTTCTTTAACTTGAGTAAAAAAACTTTTTCTTTAATTTTTTACATTTTATACTTTATAATGTATATTATATTAGATGAAATCTCCAGTCTCAATTTTCTGAGGAAGATAGAAATTTGTTATATACTGTGGATCTCTAGCATTTAGTGCTTGTATTTCTGCTTTGTAACCACTTGAAATTAAGATTTGTAGTTGTTCTTTCCATCGGGGTTTTCTTTTAACAAATTCCTCTTCTAACATAAGTTTCGATCTATGAATATCCTTGGCTGTCATTTTCAGTAAAGTACTTTGAGGAATATCAAAACCGCTTTCTTGGGACAAATCACTAGGGAGTAGACCTAACCATTTGATATTAGGTACTGCAAGATGACTCGATTCAAAACTCAAAGCTTTACTTCCAACACTATAGACTCTCATGATTTCAAAACCATATGGATCAGCGTCCATAAGTGAGAATATAGGAAGGTTCAGCTCATCATTAATCTTCTTTAGGAACTGCCTTGTTGCCACATCAGGTTGTCCTTTAGCTGTAATTAAAATACTTGGAACATAATCATAGAAGTGATCTTCAGCTAATCTATTGAAAACCGCGTCTTTTTCTATAACTAGAACCATTTCCGCATCTGTATCTAAGTCTTCTATATCATCAATATTAGGAGATATTGCTTTTCCTGCACCAATAGCTCTACAATCAATAAAATCTCCCTTTTCTTTGAAACTAATTCTTCCAACAACAATACCTTTTGATGATGCGCTAATATTAAGTGAAGTACGAGTAACTTGAAGCATTGCACTTAAATCTTCTAATAGTGAATCTGAAACTGTTTGTTTTTCAAATGAATTTACATCCATGTAAAAAACATCTCTTTTTGTGCTGTGAATATCCCTAGAAAGTAAATCATGAATTAATCTCATTATTATCGTCATTTGTTCAACTGAACTTACAGAAGCTAAGTTTCGAAATTGACGTTCTATCATTTGTCTTCCAATTAGAACCAATTCTTGTTCTTCATCAAAACCTACATTCGTTCCACTCCTTGAAGGGATGTAGAAGGAAGCTTCAGATGGGTTGGATATGGCTTGCTGAATGAAATCAAGAGAATATTCAACTAACAGATTATTAGTCTCTTCAGATGTTTTTGTTTCTACGTGAGTTACTCCATAAGGCATGAAAAATTCTGTTCTATCAACAAGATCTCTTCTTACATCTTGTACTTTCTGAAGAGAGATATTATTTTTGACGCTCACACGCATGGCATCTTTCTGAAGAGGATATCTTGAAAGTTTTCTAGAAGGTTCTAATCTATGCCATTTCTTCCCACTTCGAAGGAAAAGAATGTAAGTTCCTCTTTTTATATTAAAAGCTTCTTTCGTCCAATTATACATTTCTCTAACTAATATTTCTTTATCAAAACTAACTTGTTTTTCTATTGCTGGTAAGATTGTTGAATTTCTAAAAATAAAATGATAATCAGGAGACATTTTATTTTACCTCCTTATTTTTGTTTTGAGATGTTGATTTAGAAGTATTGCTCTTCGAGTTTTTTTGAGAAACATCAAGCAATGTTGTTTGTTTTCCTTTTGTTGCTTTAGGTATAGTTGCAGTTTGTTTAATTACTACTTTTGGCTTAGTTACTGTCTTAGATTTAGTTGCAGTTGATGATTTTGAAGGTGTTTTTGCAGCTGTTTTAACAGGTTTCTTCTTCTTTGGCTTGAGTTTTGCCTTGGGTAATCTATTCTTAAGATTTTTTATTGAAAGATAGCTAAGGTTTGTTTTCTCATCCATGTTTGTTGATGGATAGACAACAAACTCCTTGATGGTTTTGACTCCCAACACTGTTATTTGATTTCTCGCTTCTGACTCCACTTCAAGATTTCTTAATGGTTTTTCTAAGAACTCTTTTAGGTCTTTTACACCTTGTTCTTCAAGCAGAGGATTCTTTACTATACTAGGTTCTGGAAATACTAATTGTTGTATTGTTTTTATCCCAGCTTTGTTCAGCTGAGTTATTAATTCTTCACTCAGGAAAGGATGAGTTTTTCTTATTAAAACAACCTCTTTTTCTGCATCCTTTATGGAATCCTGTGTAAAGTTTGAGAAGTAAGTTCTCAATTGACTTACCTGAATCCCAGTTATTTTGGAAAGACTTTGTGCAGTTTGTGCAAAAATATCCCAAAGTGTATGAATATTGTTCTTATGAAGTTCAGCTACACTTTGTGGATTGTCACTAATTATATCACTTAGATAATAAAATGGTAAATCTAGATTTCGTTTTATCCTTGAAACCTGAATACTATTCAACTTTGAGGTTTTCACAATCAGTTCTTCGGAAACATTCAAATGTGCTATAGTTGTATATCCCGATTTGATTAACAGTTTTCTAATATTAGCATCAAATAATCCTATTTTCTTGACACTGTAACTCTTACTCTTCAATGTTTCATTGACTAACTGGCTATTCATCTTATCTTGAAGAGACTTTACAATTGCTTGCTCTTGTTCAGTTAGACTTACGCTTATCGCTTTTCTTATATCTGGAATTGAAACAAAATCAATAACTTGGATTATACCTTCGTTATGGAATTTTTCCAAAAGTCTTGGTTGATTAATGAATATAAGCATTGGAGCTCTTAACTTCTCGATAATTTTCACAATTTCAGAAGAATAGTCTTTAGGATCTTTGCTTTCAATATATTCAAGTAAAATTCCTATAGTTCGAATATCTTCTTTGCGTAGGAATGATAGTATTTCTTTGTCCTTTATGAACGAACTAAGTCTCTTCTGTTCAGAAGACATCATCCTTTCCACTCTTGTAGAGGAAAGTTTAGGTAGAAGAGATGTACATGTTGTTTCATATTCTATTTCACTTAATGATTTACAGTAAATTAAGAAATCAAAAACAGTCTGAAGCTTCATCTTATTCATTAAGTCATAAATCTTCTTATTTTCTCTAACAGGTGGAAGAGAAAAAAGATCAGTTTCTACCATGTTCTTTAATGAATCTGAGGTCTTCCAAACACTGCTTGTTTTTGATTTAGCTTGTTTATTGAATACAAGCGCTTCTTCAACTGATAGGATAAAACCTTTCTTAAGGATGGAAATATTGCTTCCTGAAAGTAAATCTTTAGGTATGCTTGTTAGGCTTCCTTCCAACTCCTTCAAAGTAATTAATGAGATATTCCTTAGATTTCTTAGGAAAACTGGATCAGGGATTTGGCTCTTAATCTTATTATAATCCTCTAACAATAATTCGTCTATACTCCTATAGGGAAGTTTTGAGATGATATCAACTTTCAACCTGTTTGGTTGAAGTAGGATTATTGTTCTTTTTAGATGATATGAGAGTTCATTATACTTCTTGCTTATCTTAGAATGAAGCTTTGAAATTGTTTTATTATAGAGTTCTTTTTCATGTTTTTGCAATAACAAAAGGTATTCTATTGAGGAATCTGACATATCAAGTTTTTGATCTTTTGATTCAAGATTTAATACTTGCATCAGAGTTATACCTTTATTGAAAATAGAATTAATGGCATTTTGAATATCTTCTCTTTGTTTTTTGGTTACACTTATCTTATTGAGATTCATTGATAAATATGCTAAATCTAGTAGATTGAGAGAATATTCAGTTTTTGATACTAAATCCTTAAGCACTAACTTTTCAAATACTTTTATTTTATCAAGTAAATAATTAGGAATCTTATCTAATGATACTTCTTCATCAAAAAGATCGGAGTAATACTTGATACTTCTCTGATTTAGAATCGCTATATCCTTTGCAGAGAATATCTTACTTTCTTTTATCACTGGATGGCTTCCAAAATTACTGCTTGTTAAAGAGTATCTTATTTTTTCAACTTCTGCTTGTTTTAATAAGAGAATTGAAGCAAGTTCTTTGTTAGTTAATAGATAAAATTCTTCTAAATTCTTAACATAGTTCTGTATGTTTTTCCAACTCTTAATTGTAACATCAGGAAGGAGTAAAAGCTCAATGGGTAGTTTTAGAATTCTCTTTATTTTGTTTGCCAGAGATTTGGAAAATGTGAACGTTTCTTTGTTTAAAGCAAAAATCAAATCATCCATTGTTGAATAATGTTTCTGAATTTCTTTCTTTGTTTCAGAATCGAAAATTTTCACTCTGCTTAACTGTACTTTCTTCTTAACATCTGTTTCAATTTTCTTGTAAGTTAGTGAAGAGGTAATTTCTAGGATTTTATCTTTCAATTTAGCAGGGGACAATATCATCCAAGAAGAGATGGGTTTTATTATGAGATCTCCTATAGTGTAAATACTCTTATCTTCTAAAATCTGTAGATCTGCCTTTGTTAGAACAGCGAGTGAGGAAATGGGTTTGGAGAATGTTTGTTCAATTTTGAGACCCAAATCCGATAGTGAATCCTCTTTTTGATATAGTGTTGTTATTAAATCCAATATACTCTTAATTTTTGTTGTTTTTGTTTTCTTTGTGAACAATTCTTTAACATCGCTTTCCTCTATGTATTGATCTTTGGATATATAATTAGCTATTATACCTTCTTTTGATGCTAAGTAGTCTCCTAAGAATCCAACAATATTTGCTTTTTCTGTAGCATCACTTGTTTTCATTAAATCTCGAAAAGTTACTATTCCAGAATCTAAATAGTTGCTTTTTATTTCATTTAGATTCTTTTGATTGATTTTTGGATAATAAAGGACAGAAGTGTTATAGACTTCTTCTGCTTTATTTTGAATTTGTTTAATCTTTTTCTCTGAAACTAACCAGTCGTAAATTGTGTTATTCATTAAATCCTCGAGATTGTAAATTCCTATAGATTTCAGATAATTTCTGTCTTGAGCTGATAGGAAGAAAATTTCTTTCAAGTTTTGTTCTGCAACGGAATCTATTCGTTGAACAATCGAATCTACTTTGAAATTCTTAATAGTATTTTGAATAGTTGTGACTTTTACTTTTGAAGTAGTTGCAATAACTTTAGGAGATAGATAGAAGATATCTGCAATAATATTAACACCTGCAGATTTCATTTTCTCTAAATCTTTAGGATCAAAATCTAGAAAGCGTAGATTCGCCAATAAATATGGAGTAATTTTCTTGAAAATGACTTCATCATCTTTGAATGTAGGTGATGTCAATATTGATTTGTATGAAGAATATCCTTTGTTTGATAAATCAACTTCTAATTCGGATAATGGTTCTTTAAATCCCTCTTCTTTTATACCTTTTATTAACGAGAGAGAGAGAATAATTTCATCTTGAATATTCTTTGGTAATTTATTAAGGAATATCAAATGCTCAATGATGGTTGTGAACCCTTTTTCATAACAATAATCTAGTGACTCTTTTGTTATTGAGGATAAATAGCTGATATTATTGGATAATTGACTTCTGTAGTCATCAACTTCTTTTCCTTTTACTTTACTATTAGTTACGATATGACTAACAGGAACGAAGAAAAGATGCTCAACTGTTGTTATACCTATTTGAAGGAGAGAAGTTGCTGTCTTCTTTGGTAATCCCAACATTTCAATTGAGATACCAAACTTATCAATTTTCTTCAGGTTTTTAACAAGATAATCTGGTTCTTCTTTCTGTTTTGTAATAAGCTTACTAAAACTTGCTGGCCAATTCTTCTGAGGTATAGCTAACAAATCGTTATATGTTGTTATATTACTATTTAACAAGTCTTTAATTTCTGTATCTTTCAGCTTTAATGATTTTCCAATTAACGTTATTGGGGTTAATAAAATAGAGATGAGTTTTACAAGATTTTTCTTTTCCTCAATAGGTATTGGTATTAAATCAAGATTAAGCTCTGATGCTTGAACTAGAGATACACAACCATACTCGGAAAGAATGGTTTTGGTTTCCTTTGTTATTTCAGAGAATAGGCTTAAATCAAGACCTATTAATTTTACATTTTCTTCTAATGATTTAATATCAATAGTTGTTTTAATGGTCCTTATTTTTTCTTCTGCAACATTGATTAGTTTGGCTAAGAGTGGAGCTGGAATGAGAAGGAATTGGTAAAGGTTTCGAATGCCATTGTGTTTTAGTTTTTCTATTTGTTTGGAAGTTAGGTTACCTATATAGGATAATGGAATACTTTTTAGTGATAGAAGTAGAGGGCAAACTTCTGAGAGTAATTCTCTTTTTTCTACAATCTTACTATCTAGTGATAAAAGCTCATCTAGATAGAGTATTTTTTCATCCTTTAATCTCTTAATAAGAGCTGAATCTGAAACAATCTTAATATCAGAGAGTTTGATCGCCCATTCTGGAGGGCTTATCTGTATAACTATACTATTAAGAACCTCTACTATTTTAGAATGCAGATCATGATTTTCCTCTTTCTCTGATAAACATAATAATCCTGATACAATGTTGTTACAATCGCTTTGAGACAAAATATTCAATTGTGCAATGTTAAGCTCAACGTTAGAAATGAGCCATGAAATTGGCTTAAACATATTTGAAGTGATTATTCTGATTAATGATTTCTCGATATCTCCAAAATCAAAAACTGGGTGAGGTATGAAATCTACTAATAATAGAGCACTTGATAATCCATATTTCATAAATTGTTCTTCTGCTTTATTTGGAAAGGAGAGAGCATGATCAATATAGTATGAAAATGTTTCTGACATTCTTGTACTCAAATTAAATTCTCTTTGGAATATTCTTATTTGCTTTGCTACAGCTTTTGGTATACCAATTATTGTGTTGACATTTGTTGAGAGAAGTTCAATAACATGTTTAATACCATTATTCCATAGAACTCCTTTAGAAGAAATATCAAAACCTGGTAATGCAAGAACATTCAAACACAGAAAGCTAACTAATTGTTCAATAAATGCTATGCTTGAGATTTTTTCTATTCTTTCAGATTCTGATAGTTGTAGCAGTGCATCTGGGATAAAACCAAATATATCTTCTACAGCTTTTTTTGTTGGATCGAATTCAAGAGATTTAAGCAAGTTGATTATAGGTTCGTTAAGGGTTAATGTTCTACCTTTTGAAAGTGTGAAAGTGCCTTTCCTAGCTGAACTTATGGTTTTTGGAATTGAACCATTCAAGGCTCGTTTCAAATCCTTATCTGAACAATTAAAGAGATCAATCAACCTCAGAATTCCTTCACTAGTTAAGTTTAGTTTCTCCTCTGAAGATAACTCTGAAATTCGGTAAATTGAGATGTGACACGCGTTTAGAAAATCTCTCATATAGTCCCCAGAGACACTCAATGTAGGATATGCTTGATAATTTGAACTATACAAATCTTGAACATGTATTTTTCCAGATTTAAGTAGAGAATTAATTTTTCCCTTTGATAAAACAAAGAAGTTTACTAACTCGACACCTTTTCGTTTAACTTCTTTCATCAAATTAGAAGGAGTGATTTTGTCCAAGTATGTTTGCACTTTTTTCTCTGACATGTTTAGTAAAAGAGAGATTGTAGAAACATCCTCTGTAATAAAGGAGAGGATATCACCTACACCTGAATATATAAGCTTCATTACATGATGATTATCTAAACCAATAAAAGCTACAGAAGAGCGATATAGTTGCACTTCTCTAAAGATATCTAATCGAACTAGAGCAGGACGAGATTCTCTTATTTCTTCCATTCTTGATATAAAGTCTTGTACGGAGTTGATACCTATATCTAGTAGTTTTTCGAGATAATCTTCCTCAATTGAAGGACAAACAGTAAGAGGTATAGCAGAACTAATTCTTCTTTCTGATAACTCATCGAATGATATGAGATCTAGTGCATGAAACTCTTTGTATATTGGATTTTGCGTAATTGTAAATAACTCATCTCTATTCAATAAAGCAAGATCTATAACGGAATTTATTTCATGATACTCCAGACGTTTAATTTCATCATAAGATAGAAAGCCTATGAATCGGATTGAGCCAGATAAGAGTTCTTTTGCTTTCTTATATACGTCAACTTGAAGTATTTCAGAGATACCTAACAAAGATGCTGAATAGAAGAGAGTTTCAATATCTGTAATCCCTAAATCTTTTAGCTCATCTAGTTTTTTCTCTGGTATTAGTTCTGATGGTCTTATTAAGTGAGATTGTGATAAACGGAAGGACACAATATCGGTGTAGGTTAGACCTTCTTTTATTTCTCTTATTTGTTTCTGGGAAAAACCAGAGATTTCTGAGAGTTGCTTTTCTGGAAGTGAGAAGAAATCAATCAATGTATTAATTGAAGATTTGCTCAACTTGAGAGTAAGTTCTCTTGGAAGCCCCATGGAAGCTATTGGGATTGCTAATTCCATTATTAGTTTATTAAGAGAGTCAGTCTCCATTAAACTTGAGAAGAAAGGCGAGAGGGCAGAATGTTCCTCCAGATTTATTTCAAATACATCACCAATTATGACGTTTTTGTATTCTTCTCTACGAGCTTTTCTGATCTTAGTGAAGAAGGGTGTGATTCTAAGAGGTAACTCTAAAATTGATCGAATTAATGTTAGATTATAATGATCTGTAAGGTATTGTTTGTCTTTACCAGTTAAGTCTTTTATAACTTTTGGATCAGTAATAACATCTGATAACGTTTTATTTTCTACTTCTTGAATAACCCTGTTGAAATATGATGAATTATATACAGATGCAGGTAGTTTAGCGAAGTAATGGAAAGCTTGCATTACTATTATTTTTGAAGAATATGTAGAAACAACTCTGTAAAGCACTGGGTCTTTAAGATCTATATCAGGAATGAAAAGTAATTGGTAAACATAATGGATATCATTTTGTTCTAAAACCTCTAATGAAAATTCTGAAATCTCTGTAAAAATCTTCAAAGGTAAGGTGAGGTATTTCTTAACAGCTGATATCTTTATCCACAATTCTGGATTAGAGAAATAATACTGTTCTTCTATAGTATAGAATATTTCTTGAATTGTTTGGAATCTTTCAAAGTGGAATATTGAATCTTTACTCAATAATCTTTGTTCAAGTTTATCAAACAATTGAGTTTCAAAAGCAAAAATACCCTTTTGTTCATACATTGCTTGAATGCTTGAGGATGTCAGAGAAGTTATTATACTTTCAGCATCCTTTGGAGAGATTTTTATGAGTTTGCTTAGTTTTTGAGATGATGCAAGAATAAACTCAGATATTGTTTTTATTCCATTTTCTCTTAGAATTTCTGTTTGACTAAATGAGAGCGATGGTAAGAAATAAACAGGTAGTGAGAAGTAGCCAAATATATCTGAAAAGTCTAAAGCACTTTTTATTGTTTCAAATCTTTCATCTGGTATTCCTGTTTTTTCCATCAGAACTTCAGGAGAGGATAACATAAAACCAAGTAAAGTCCTTATTTTTGCTTTTTCTAATAGTTCTATGATTTCAGGATCTAGCATATCAGAAATATGATCCAAAGATAGATTCAAGATAGCTTTAAAGGATTCAATAACATCCCATGGTAAAATTTCCTCATTCCACTTATCTTTTGAAGTTGAGAAGTATAAATCCTCAATTGTCATTATGTTATTTTCATCCAACACTCTGACAATTCTAGGTTCTAATATTCCTAATTCAGAAAGGTCAATTCCAGTATCACTTATTCTAACATTCCTTTGAAGAAGTATAGCTTCTTCATTATCTACTCCTAAGAAAGAAGCAATATCTTCAGATTTACTTACTAGTAAATCAATAATTTTAGTGATTCCATTATTTCTCAAAATGTTGAGTTGTTGGGTTGTCAAGGTTCTAGTTTGGACCTCTTCTATTTCTTGTGTTTCTTCGGATTCTTCAACTTGAACAGTTTTCTTGATGATTTTCTCCCATGTTACTAGTGTTAAAGGAGACCTCAGTAGCTTTCTGAACTTATCAATGACATTCCAGTTAACTACTGCTGAAGAAAAAGTGAGAGGGTGGGCTAAGTAAAAAATCTTATCCACTGTATCATAGCCAGAAAGTATTAGTGATACAATTTCGTGTGAAGAAAATCTCTCTGATTCTTCGTATTCAAATGATATTAGAGAAGTATATTTATTTCCTGATTTTTCAAAGAAATGAGTACCTTTTTTCTCAATTGCGAAAACATCTATTAATTGCTGGGTTTCTTGAGTAGACCTTACTAAAGTAGCTGCTAACTCATCAATAGTATATTCAAATAATTGATGAATAGCTGTTATCCCTCTGTTCCTTAATTTATCAAAATCTTCAAGAGTTAACTTACTTATTCTAGAAATTGGTAAACCTAGAGTTTGAACGAATTCATCATATTCACTAATTAGTAAGATTTCCTTACTAAATTGATCAGTTTCTGAAAATGTTCTATTCTTGATATTATTGTGAAGCTCAATAACAAGTTTTCTTTCTTTAGCAGTGTTTAACTCAGATTCAATAATTTCTGGAATAAGATCTAAAAATTGTCTTACTGTTACAATATTTCTTAATTTCAAACGAAGAAGAGCTTCTGTAAGCAGAGATAAATCCTTGAATTTGTCTGGATATAGTTGAGTAAGTTCGATTATTTCCATATTCGCTAATTGATTTAAATGTCGAATATTTTCCCAAAAACCTGTATTCAATGTTGGTTTTTCAGTAGGGTAAACACTGTATAGATCTTGGATTGTTAGGTTATGTTTTTCTATGAATTGAACTAATCTTGGATATTGGTTACTAAGTAAACTCAAACTCTTTCCAAATTCTGTTCTATTCTTTTTTACTTCTTCTTCACTTATTGATTGTTTTAAATCCTTTACCCTTTCTTCTGATATGTTTAATACATCAGATAAATCAGAATTAGACCAGATTGAGAACCTGCCAATACAGTTTATTCCTATTTCTTGCAATAAATATGATTGCCTTCTTAATGAAGGAAATGCAAAAGATATAGGAGTTAATAAAAGATTTGCAGTTTCTAGATATGTTCTTTTTGCTTCTCCTGTTAGATTGTAAGCTTCAGGAGGATTGTAAAAAATTTCCTCAATAGATACTATTCCTGCAGTTTTTAGTGTTTCTTGATGTTTTATCCATTTGAATATTGGAGTTCCAAGACTCTTTTTTATTCTCTCAACATCTTTTTTTCTCAAACCTAACTTTCTTAATTGAGGTGATGGAAATGCTAAGAATGCAGTAGTTGTAAAAATTTGAAGATTAACTAATTGTTGCTCAATATCCTTTGGTATTACTTTAACGTGAGACAAATCTTTATCTTTCTTTGACTCTCGAATGTGAGATATTAATTTGTGTTTTGATTCCTTGAGTAGTAGATCACCTATCAATTTGTAATCTCTTTTCAAAATTGATGCTGTGGGTAAAGAGATTAGGTTAGTAAGAGTCTTTATACCTTTTTGAGATAGAACCTTTATGGCTTCTGTTTCCTCTTCCCTAAGTATTTCATCAGAAATTAACTCAAATTTAGATAGTTCAATAGATTCTGAGGATTTGACTAGAGTATCTAGAAAGGTATTGTACAAATTCCTCTCTAGTTCCTTTATTACAACAAGATCATCTAGTTTAGCATTAATTAAATCCTCAATTGTTTTTATTTTTCTTCTATGAAAAGCGTTCTTAGTATAAGCATCTGTCCAATCAGGTTTCATCTTAGTTACATTGGTCTTAGAAAATGTAGGAAACTTATCACATAGTTGAGAAAAAATATTTTGCAGGTAATTAACTAAAACAGCTGTTACTTCTGTTTGATAGTTTACTGAATATGGTAATTTTGTTTGGTAAAGAAATTCTTCAATGGTTGTATCTTGAGATATCAAACCTTTAGAATTATCTTTTAGATACTCAAAAGTTGGAAATAGTGTATCTATTTTTATGTCATCAACTTTGGTGAGTGAAGCCAGAAGTTGTTTTCTTTTTTCTGATTTAGCTTTACTTGTTTTATCCTTGGTTAGTAAGTACTGATGAAGGAGCTGTTCTTTTTTATTTTCGAAAAGTTTCTCTAGTAATCCAGTAACTGTTTGTAGTTTGTTAAAATCTGTAGCGAAATAATGGTAACTGTTTTGTATCCATCTTCGATATAAAGCCTCTTTTAATGTGATTATAGTTTTTTCATTTTGAGTAAATCTTCTTTCTATAGTTCTACTTACAAAGAGTTTAGGATCAAAACTAGGGCTCATTCCCTCTCTATCAAGTTCAGATATCGTTCTAAGTTTGATATTGTAGATATCTTGTTTAGTAAGTTCTAACAGTTTTGCTATATTATCAGATGGTGTTATGAGAAAATCAGAAATAGATTCAATATTGTTTGTTCGAAGAACTGATTGAATTCTTGATGGACACCATACATTAGCACCAAATAATCTTCTTCCCAAAGGCATGAAGAGCTTAACTTTTTTTGTTGCACCATGAGCCAAGGCCGCAGCAATTCTGTCAGTTTCTAACCTAAAATCAGTATAATTAACTGCTTCATCTTCTAAAATTTTTGTTAGATTATCTATGATTATTGGTGCAGATCTTACAAAGCGTGATAATCTTGCATGCTCTCTTCTTCTTCTTTTAGCTCTGCTTAAAAATGTCTTTAGTCTTCTCCCCAACTGCATTAATGCTAATCGTATCTCTTCCTCAATCTCAGGAACAATGGATATATATTCTTTACTTGTTTCTGGAAAAGGAATCTTAGTACTTACTACTGATACAGCTACAGCTAGAGGATCAGATTGCCTTGTTAACCCATATTCATTCCATCTTATTGAAGAAACAGTATGAGAAATAACATCGTTCCCTGCTCCAAATATGAGTGGGATACGATTTGCGTACCTATAAATTATTTTATTATCTTGAACGGTAGCTCCCTTTACTTGCGAAGCTTCATTTACTCCCCCTCCATAACCTATTGCTACTTCTACAACAAAGGGATGACCAGAATAAGCTTTAGGAGCTCTTGTTACAGCTTCTACAAATTTAGGTTCCAGTTCTTTTTCTAAACCCCTCCTTAATCTATTCGATCCTAATGGTGATAAAGCAGTACCTTTTGGATCATCAAACTGAAATATTCTATCTCTTTTTCTTTTAACATCTTTCGCTTCTTGGTAAGCTTTTACAAAACCTTCATGAACTATTCTTCTGATTTCGTGAGAGGTAATATCTTTTGGAGATTTGTTTGGATCAATCTCTAAAAGTTGGAAGAAACCTTCTGCTATTTCCTCATTTACTCCCATGAATTGTGTTGCTAGAAATTGCTTGAGTGTTTTGCTTTGACTTGCAGTTAATTCTGCCTTGAACTGAGTAATATCACACCCCCATGGATGAATTTTAACTGGTTGAGGAGGGGGAGGCATATCATCTACAACACTAAGAAAGTCCAGATCTTCATATTCACCTTCTTTATCTGCAGGAACTTTGATTTTAAAACTGGAATAAGGGGTAATAATTGCTAATTGCTTAAAATATTCTTTTACGCTATTCTTAGCAAGCCTCCATGCTCCTGTAAAAGTGATTGATATTTCTGTTCCAGGTTCTTCAAGATAGTTTGGATCTCCTGGTAGGTACTCACGTTGTTCCATGATTACAGGTTCGTTCTTTTCAAGATTTATCATTAAATGAAGCTCATGGGTAATATCATCCATAAAGTATCTGCTTCGTATTTTTGCAGGTAAGTCAACAGATGACATAGAGTATAGCAAACACATTTTTGCTCCTAAACCAAAACGACCTCGTGTTTGAATTACTCCGTATTTTGTTCCAGTCAATACTCTCCCAAAAAGTTCAGCAATCTGGTGTCCAGGAACTCCTATCCCATTATCTTTACAGGTTAGTTGTAGAAAATCTAGATGCTTTTCTAATTTTCTGTATTGCGTAACATCAAGCAATTCATTTATTTCTCTGCTGGAAAGTTTTCTTAAGTCTAAATCAATAACAGGATTAATTCCTCTTTTTTCTGCTGCATCTAGTCCATTCTCAACTAACTCTCTGATACTTGTGAAAACAGCTCTCATTGAATTACCAAAACCAGCAATGGCTCTGTTTTCATTAAAGAAAGCAGCAGCTGACATTTTTTTTGTAACTGTATCTTCTGACACGATTGCTACACCTTACATTAAACCTTAAATTAGTTTCTACTATTTTATGATATATGTTATTTATAACTAGTATGTTTATATTAAACGTATTAGTATTTAAAGATAAATTTTACCGGCAAAAACTCTGAAAAGGAGGAAAGAGGTAAAAAGAAAAATAGAAAAAGTTATTTCTTTTTCAATTTAAATTCTGGAGAAGTTCTATGAAGTACAACTGAAGTTATAGCAAAACCTATTGTAACAAAGAATAATGCACCAAAAGCTCCTATAGTTCTTGAAGTATCAACTTTATCTATTTCATCCAAGAATTGACCTTTTATGTCATCATAATATACTTCAGTAGCTATAGTTCTGTCATACTGCCAGAATAGACTACTCATGTCACCAGCAAAACCTGGATTTCCTTGATGCCATGTAGGATATTGATGAACTTTATCAACATGCATTGGATTACTGCCATATTTTGATGGATTTAGGAGTGAGAACATTTCTACGTGTTGTTCAGCTCTAGAGTTATAGTCTAATCTGTCCTTTCTATCAACAACAGTTCCAGTTTCTCCTTCTACTAGCATTTCAAGCTTGTGTTGAGGATCAGTAGTTCTTCCAGGTAAGGAGTTTGTTAAATGCACATCAGAAGGTTTCAAACCCATATTATGCATTTGATCCCAAATACCTGTGTAGATAAAGGTTGTATTAATAAAATTAGCTGCGGTCATCCAATAGGTTTGTTCATTGTATGTTTCTTTTACTGGAAAATCAGATTGACAGAAGTAATAAAACACTACTTCATCATAGTACAAAGCGTAATCGTTTGCTAGATAAACAAAAGGTCTAAAGAAAGATTCAAACCATTGATTTCGTTCTCCTCCTTCTATTTGAGGATAACCTATGAATGAATCATATGTTGAATTGTAAACTGCTTCTTCTTGTAAATAAGGCCAATATTCAAATTGAACTTTCGAATGGGCATACCAACATTCTAAGTATGTATGAAGCTCATCTTTATTTTCGAGAGTGAATGTTTCTGATACTGGTTCTATTTGGTAGTGGATTAAACCTTCAGAATAATCTGCTAGGTAAAGTTCATTTCCATCTGCATAAACTCCATAAGCTTTTCCTAGGTGATCAGATCCATTAAGTCGATAAAGCTCCGATGGAGAGCTTTTTGATGACACATTAACTACTGTGAGCCCATCTTCTCCTTGTGTTAGGAAAACTTTGGTTGAATCAATGTAGAGATTATTGTAATATGATTCACTTGGATCGAAACCATACTTCCCTTCTAGTGTAAGGTCAGCTCCAATACTGAATATAAGTAATCCTTCTACTTCATCAAGTACATAGAGATATGAACCTTCAACCTTTAAATCAAGGATATTATTAAGTTCAGTGAAGTTTGCTGAATCATAATGCTGATACAGTTCATCAGGTTCGAAAGTCAGGCTGTCTAATCGGACGATATCTATTCCATCAGTCCCCAAACCAACATAAGCATTTGTTCCACTTACAGCAATAGATAATGCATCTCCTGAAGTTTCATTAAATGTAGAAAATGTGTTACTTAGCGTACCATCATCTGAAATCCCTACAGATGTAATACCATACTCCCCATTGGCAATATAAAGATAATAAGTAGGACTAGTGGTGCCAAATAAACCATAATCAATATCGTGCATATCAGCTCTTCCATAGTTAGTCCATTGTTCCAATTCTTCGATGAATACAGGTTCAGTTGCATTCAGGACTTCTAAACCTCGTTCTCCTTCAGTTGCATAAATAATAGAGTCAATAACTGTAAGTGAAGTTACTTCTCCTGAATAGTCTCCATATTGTCCTACTGCTAAGAAAAGTGGATGAGTTGTATTTACAATTTTAATATCATTTTTACCTTCAATTACATATGCCATTCCGTCTTTAACAAAAACATCCATTGATTTTGATCTCTCAAAAGAAGGAATATTGCCAATTGCCAAGATTTTACCTACATCTTGAATATTATTTACTCCAGTTCTATGAGCATAATAAAGATCGTTGTTCCAATCGACATCTGTTGATTCAAGAGTTTGATTAACAATCAGTGGAAACTTTTTATTTCCTAGAAGGACATCTTCAACACCAGTTAACCATTCTAGTGTTGTTCTTCTACAAACGTATGAGATTTGATTTTCAAATAACCAGTTGAGTGAAGGTTTTCCTAAGAGGAAATTCATATATTCAGCAAATGATTTTGCATGAGTTTTTTCAATTTCAGTGTCAATACCATATATATCTGTTAATAATTGCTCTACATCAACTATTAAATCATCAACAGCTGTATAATCCAACCCTCTAACTAGATCTAAGAAGAATTTAGCAGATCCTTTATCACCAGTTAAAATTGAATAATCTTTACCATTATATGTAGCATTGTATAAGATCCTGTAACTTGTTGCTCTGTCAAAATCTAAATCTGGAAAAGCAGGACGAACACTAATCCAATTGTGTGGTATGTAAGTTCCTATATCTATTAAATTTTCTTCGTTTGCAAAGGTTTGGTTTAATACAATAGAAGCTAAATCTTGATCGCTATAACCAAAACTATCTTTAAAACCAAGTAGTTCTTGTTGCAGAAGATAAGAAGCAACATAAGCTTGGAAACCGTATTCGGTTCCATTTCCAAGATGTTCTAGATAATAAGGCCACATATAATTGAAATTTAAAACATATTCGTTTCCAGTTAATTCTGATGAATCTTGGTTTAAGATATATTGTTTTCTTTTAGTAAAAACAACATAATCATCTTGTCCCTCTACTGAACTAAATTCTTTAACGGTTTTGTTAATAATAACATCGAATGTTAAATCTCCTTGAACCGTTATGTATCCTATACGAGCATTATAGTCTACAAATGCTTCCCTATCACTCACATTATAAAAAGTAAAAGTAGCTGTATTATAATATCTTGATTCATTGTTTTGAACTCCCATATACATCCAATCTGAAAAATCGTCGGATCCTGTATAGGGTACAATATCATCTTCACTAATTATTCCATAAGCAAAAATTCTTTCAGTAATCTCTGCCATGCTGATTTTTGATCTTAAAGGTAGTAAGATACCCATTGCTATTGAAGATCCTAATGTTACAATAATAATCATTGCTCCTAATGCGGTTCTTAATCTAGCTTGCATACTTTATCACGATATCGTCTAATTTATTGTTTCGTCTCACAAGATATATTTAAAGGTAATGACTAGAGCATTACTTCTGAGACTGAATTGAAAGAAGGAAGATTTGTGCTATTATATATTTTGTGCAATGTATTAATTTTCGCTATTTTCTGCTCTTACTTTAATAAGATAGTTAGGTTTTTCCCATATAACATCCAAATCTGAAAGGTCTATGGTTCCCATACTCTCCTCATTTTCACCATAAATTTCTACAAAAATCTTCGAAAACAAATCATATTTACCCAAGATTTGATTTGGTAACATGTTACTTGTGAAAATTCCTCTAATAAGCGCACCATTTGTTCTCTTAGGAAGGATTGAGAACATTACATCAAGGTTCGAGTAATTTCTTCTAATCTTCTGATATTCCTTTGTAATTAATCCTTGGTTACCTGGCTGGATTACTAGGAAACCTCTAGTGGATTGATCCTCTGTTATGAAGTTCCAAGCAAGTTTATTATTTTCTATTAACTTCGATAATACAGGATTATTGTCATAAACATCGACTGAATATATTAAGCAAGGTCCTTTTGTTTCGTTGAAGATTCTTAGAAAATTACTTAAATCTATATGGTAGAACTCTGAGGGTGTTTGTGATGCAATAAGAAGATCTGAAATAATATGAGCCTCTCTATCATATAGTTTAGATTTCAAGATATCTAAATCTACATTCGTATTGGCTTTTATTAAGCTATTTTCATCATACAAAATAAAGGGTACATCAATATCTGTTGATTCTTTCATTAACCTATGAATGGTTGTAAGAACATTGAATTCTTGGATTATCTCTATCTCATGTGGTGGAATATGAAAAGACAAGATAGGCTGAAGGTTTTTTTCTTTTAGGTATTCAACTATTTTAGTTATTAACCCAATAGTAAAAGCATCGTTTTCTACAAATATGAAAATAAGAGAGGTATCTTTAAATTGTTTGTTTAATTCTTGTGTTACTTTTTCTTTATTCTCCTCAAACCATGCAATTCCTCTTGAAAAAGTATTTTCCAACAATTTCAATGTAGGAGTCTCAAGAAAAGGAATGTTAGCACCTAAATCTTGTGATAGGTTTGAACGAGAAATCAAAAGTGAGGACGGAAACTTATCTTTAATTTGATTATTCATCGCTTTAAGAATCTCAAACCCATAATTTTCAGTAAATATTAAACCAGAGGAGATTTTATTAATCTCAGCTTCTACAAAAAGTGTGTCTGATGATTCGCTTCCAGATAATTGTTTATCTGTCGTTTTGCTTTGTTTTATTATTGATTCAAAATTAAAACTATAAAGTGCATTATATTTTTCAGGAGGATCTCCCTCTATTTTTTTTCCTTTTTTTCTGAATAGCGCTTTCATTTTACATCACTTTTTCAAATACAGATATTTCACCTTTCTTTTAAGACTTTTTCATTGATGATTTGGATAAATTGTTTATTCATTAAATTAATGTTTCCCAGCTAATGTTTCTTGAACATTGAGAATTTGTATAGTGTTAGTTTTACCAGCTAAACCAACTATGGAACCTGCAACAAGAACAACATTATCTTCAGGATTAATTAATTCTTCAGATTGAAGTTTGTGAATAGAGCTATATACAAGTTGTTCATATTCAGTTTCATAATGATGCAAGATAGGCTTAACTCCCCATAATAACCTTGTAGATCTCAAAGTTGTTTGAGCTGGAGTTACTACATATATTGGAATTGGAATTCTATTTCTTGAAACCATTCTTGCTGAATAACCTGTTTGAGTTAGTGCGATTATTGCTTTGGCAGACATTCTCTTTCCTAAATTCACAGCAGCTTGGCCTGTTTCAAAACCAATTGGATTCTCTTCACTTATCAAATCTGGAACTGTACAATTGAAGTTCTTTTCTGCTTCATTAATAATATCTTTCATTACTCTTACTACTTGAAGAGGGTATTTTCCTGTTGCCGTTTCTGAAGACAGCATGAGAGCATCAGCTCCATCAAAGACAGCATGTGCAACATCACTAGCTTCTGCTCTTGTTGGTATTGATTCTTTGGTCATAGATTCAAGCATCTGAGTAGCAACTATTACAGGTTTGGCATAAGACATTCCTAGATTAATCAGATTTTTCTGAACAACAGGAACTTTAGCAGGACCAACCTCAATAGCTAAATCACCTCGAGCCACCATTAATCCATTACTATATTTTAAGATCTCTTTGATATTTGTCAATGCATCTTGATGTTCAATTTTTGCAATAAGTGGAATTGGTTTCTTTAATGATGTTTCAACAATTTCATTCACTTTCTTCAAGTCATCAATACATCGTACAAAAGAAACAAAAAGGAAATCAGTTTCCAAACTGCATGCTTTTTCTATATCTAAGAGATCTTTTTCAGTTGGTACATGAATAGATAAATCAGCATCGGGAACGTTAATTCCCTTATGAGAAGAAATTTCCCCACCATCAATAACAACACAATCGATTAGATTATTTTCTATTGATTGGACTTTTAGTTTTATAAAACCATCATTTATGAAGATGAATGAACCTTTCTTAACCTCTTCTGGAAGTGATGGATAATTAACTGGAAGAAGTGTTTTTGTACCAACAATTTTATCTGAAGTTAGTTGAATTCTATCATTTTCAACAAGGTCAAATTTTTCTTCTAATTTACCAAGACGGATTTTGGGACCACTTATATCAATAGCTATAGCTAAAGAATCACTTAGTTCTCTTAATTTGTTAAAAACTGTTTCATGAGTATTATGGTCACCATGCGAGAAATTTAATCTTGCAATATCCATCCCCTCAGAAATCAATTGCTGAAGTGTATCTTCTGAACTAGAAGAAGGCCCTATTGTGCAAACTATTTTTGTTAATCTCAAATCTATCAAAATAAAGTTCTCAATTAGTAATAAAATTCTTCCGCAAAAAGATAGAAAGCATTAAAAATAAGCGAGTGCTATATTTTTTTGTTATGGACTCCAATTCTTCAAAACCTGTTTCTGTTAAAGCAAATTATGTTGTTCCAGATGACGTTGAACTCCCCAATTTTGATTTCGAGAACCTTATAATAGAGCACTATAAGAAATATCCTAGAACAGCTGCTCTAGTGGAGAATCCCACATATGTTAAAGCTATAATGCAACCTTTTAGAAAGTTTTACTTGGTCCCTTTAGCTTTATTTAAACTAAAACTAAACACAATTCTTTCCTTGAGATGGAAAGAATATCTCAAGTTATGGATATATGTTGTAATAATGTTTATACCAACATTACTTTTTACAATCATACCTTTAGAAAAAGCTTTTGAAGGTTTTTCAACAAGTAGATGGATTGCTGATATACTTTTTAATGTAGGAATACCTATACTTATTGCTATTCTACTCTCATTGTTTTATTTGAAATACACACATGATGGATTTTTGGGATTAACTTTGGCAAAAAGAATTGAATGGCTAGAGAAACCTGTAAGGGAATATTATACAAAATATTATGATCGAAAACTTCCTAAGAACCCATTTATTATTTTAGCATCTCTTGCTACAGGAATTGGAATACAAATTCCATTGATACAGTTTTCAAATGCAAATGGGTATAATGCAGCTGCGGCTTTTGGAATCATTGCTTGTATCTTTAACCCTGTACTATTCTATATTTTCTTCGTAGCCTCTTATTATATGATTATCAACACAAGATTGTATTCAAAAGTTCTCAAACCTATTAAGGATAGAATTAAAACATATATGAAAGAATATGGAACTCTATTGAACAGAGAAAATTATGACATTATTTGGTCTTTGGGAGACAAATGGAGTAAAGGTCGTTCAATTCGTCAACTAGAAAACATTCCAACAGCAGGTATTCTATCTACTTTGATAATAATAATAGCTATGGGGATGGGTAATGCAAATGAACTAATTTATGCCTTAGCTGGTGAAATGCCTTTAGTTAATTTTGAATTTCTTTTCATCCATGTGGGGCAACCTGTAACAGTACTAGTAGTAACGATTTCAGCGCTTGTAGCTGCATTAATGGTATTAGTCGTTTTGTTACCTCTAATTATATTTCATTCTAGAATGAAGAAATTCAAAATCAAAGCTTTAATGGAACTTGATAATTATATTTTCGCAAATGTTGTTGAGTTTGAAATAAGGTATGCTGAAGTGGCTAAGCAAGAAAATGTAACAATGTTTCAGCTTCGTGAATACATAGCTTCAATGCGAACGTTTCCTATTTCAACTTCAAAGTTGTTTAGAACAATAATGGCGGTAATTATCTGGATCTTGAATATGTTGAAGATTATCAGATCAGTAGGAGGAGGATTATAGATGTCTTGGTTAAAACGCAAACTTTTCAAGAAGAAGATTTCTGTAGCTATTATTGGAGTAGGTAATGCTGGATGTAGAATAGGAGAACAAATTATTCATCACCTTAGGGAGAGCAAAATCACAGTAAAATCATTAGCTATAAATCATGAAGATAATTTTCATCCAAAAATCAATAATTATTCAGATGAATTCTGGTTTGGATCAAAGAAGAATCTATCATCAAACTATGAGTTAGAAGATGCAATGAGTGATTTGAAGAAAAAGGAAATAGATTTACGAGACAAACTTGAGAAAGTTGTTTTTTACAAACGAGATGATAGAAGAAGTGATGATGATTTAGCTTTGCATCTTATTGTAGGAAGTGGAGGAGGTACTGGTAGTGCAGGATCTATGATTGCTAGTAATCTAATTACTGATATAGTAGGTGATCCCCCCACTGTAATCTTTGTAGTTCCTGAAAAAGATGAACCATCACTAGTTCAATATAACGCTGCAAAAGCTCTCTTCCACTTAGGATTCGACTTAAAAGGTCCTTATTGCCCAGTAATTCTCTTTGATAATGAAAAACTATTGAATTTTTATTCAGATGAACAGATTGAGCAAGCTCTTGAAAAGAGTAATGAAATACTAGCAGAGACTTTAACAACTACAATTCTTGCTGCTTTACAAGAAAGCACTCATGAAGAGTATAATGCTAATCTCAAAGATTTCTTTAGCTCCTTCACAAGAGAAGCTAGAGGATTAGGAGTGATTGTTTCTCTTGACAAAGAATTTGAAACTTTAGAAATAGCTCAAAATATCAGATTTTCTGATCTTTTCTTCGGTGAATTAGATGAAAATTCAAGCTTGACAGCTGATGTAACAAGGGCAAAACTTGGATATTTAACAATTTCAACACCAACAACTTATCAATCAACGTTCGAAACAAGAAAAATAGTAAAGAAATTTGAAAGAGGAGATATTAAAGCAGCTCTCAACTCGATAGATGAACCATTTCTTACAATTAGAGGAATCTTAACAGGTATTCATCCGGATTATGTTGATCGGTTCTGGGAAATACTGGAAAAGGGAAGAGATAGCAGAAAAAATATTCTAGAAATTGAATCAAAAATAAGAGAATCCTATATAAGTTTAACATAGACGAAAAGGAAATCTCTTATAAACCACTTTGATGATAGAAAATTGAACATAATGAGTGATAAGAGTATTTGCCCTAGTTGTAATAGGGAAATTAAACCTACATCAAAATTTTGTAAATTCTGTGGAGTAACACTGAAATCTTGCCCTTCATGTAATGAGTTTAATAAGGTGGAAGATGCTTTTTGTGGGTCATGTGGAGAAGATATTAGCAAATTGATTATACCCATACCTCATAGAAAGGAAAGTGAAGATTCAGCTTATGCGCCAATAATTGAAGAAATAGAAGAAGGTGAAAAAAGACCAAAATTAGTAGTTTGGCCACCACAATATGCAGAGGCTAGACCACAAATACAACCAAAACCTACTCCTGAATTATTTGAAGAGGGAACCCAATATGAACCTACAAAAGTTCAATATCAGTATAGTAAAGTTAAACCAATTGGATTTTTAGGAGGACCATTACCAACTTCGAATGTTCTAAGTGTAACACTTGAAGCTTTTGGACTAGCGTTAGCTCTTGTGGCAGCTGGAATTGTGATTGTAAGCATTGGTTTTGCATTCTTCGAGTATCTAGTGTTTCCAGTAATAACTGGAATTTTGGGAGGAGCTCTACTCTTATCCGCACCATTTTTTGGAATCTATTATGTGAGTTCTAACTGGCTTTACAAAGCTTTTCAAATCAAGAGACCTGTAAAAATAAGAACAGTAATCCTGAATTATACATTAGGAACATTGTTATTTGCCATATTTGGTATGATGTTAGCACCAATCTTTATACAAGGAGGAGCACTAGCTATTACTTTTTCAGTAGTAGGTGGAATAGTATATCTTATGGGATTAATAGTAATTCCATTAAAAGCATATCTTGCTGATTTGGTTTATGTTAAAGCTGCAATGAAGCATAGAGATAAAGAAGAGGAAGATAAAGCACAAGAAGAAAAAGACGTTGAAGAAATAGAGAAAAAAGAAGAGAAGGGAAAAAAGGAAGTTAAAACTTCTAAGAAGAAAAAGGAGAAGAAAAAGTAGAATATCATAATAGTCATATTCATCGAAAAAAATAAATAGGTTTTACCTTTGAATGGAGTGAGTAAAAATGAGTGAAAACACTTCTGATGCAATTTATAAAATAATTAAAGAAAGAAGAAGTATTAGATCCTTTAAGGATCAAGAAATTCCTGAAAGTAACATCAAAAAAATCTTAGAAGCGGGTTGGATGGCTCCTAGTGCAGGAAATAGACAACCTGTGGAATTAATTATTGTGAAAGATAAAGCAACAAAACAAAAATTATCAGCACAAAGATTTGTAGATGAATCTCCTTTACTAATTGCTGTAGTTGTTAATCTGGAACGAACAAAGTCTAGATATGGTGAAAGAGGACAAAGGATGTATATTTATCATGATTCAGGAGCTGCAATTCAGAACATGTTACTTATGAGTAAATCATTAGGTTTAGGATCATGTTGGATAGGAGCTTTTAATGACGAAAGAGTATCAAGGTTTCTTGAATTACCTGAACATGTTTTACCTATGGCCTTGATTACTATTGGTTATCCAAACGAAGATCCAGATCTTCCTAGAAAGATACCTTTAGACAAAATAACACATGAAGAAAAATATGAGGAGCAAAAAATCAAAGATTATCTAATGTCTCTTGTTGATTAGCTTTGAGTTTTTTTACCCTATTTTTTGCAAAAGTTTTACTTTCTGAGCGGAATCATCAGTTTCCACAATTCCATTATTGCGTAAATCATGCAAAGCTCTGATGATAGCTGCAGGGGTAAAACCTGTTGTTTTAACTAGTTCATCTCGTGTCCATTCTTCTTTATCAGCAACACCTTGAAGGAGAAGGAGAATTTTAGTATGAGGATTTGCAGCAAAAACTTTCTCAAATAGAATTGTATAAATTGCTAATAACTCTTGGAGATCTATTTCTTGTGCTCTTTCTTGAGTCATTTCTTCATACATTTTTCTAAGACCTGACATCTGCTCTTCAACGCTTTGTAGCTGTGCTTTATATTCTGCTGCTTCTTTTTGTAACCCTGTTACTTTACCGTCTTTTGAATTGTATTCATCTTGAAGTTGTGTAAACTTATTATCGATTTCCTTTAGTCTATTTTTTAAATCAGCATTTTCTTTTACTATGTCGTCAGAGAAATTTGATAGTTTTGAGAGAACTGAAGGTAATTTTTCAAACTTATCTTTGATTTGTGAATAAAGCTCAATGAATTCTTCTAGAGGAGTTTTACCAGTTGCTTCCATAATGGTTACTTATTTCATAAAACACTATTTTAACTTTATGTCCGTTTAATGGATTCTCACATGCGAAAATTTATTATAGAATCTTTTTTAGCAGTTGAGATATGGATACAATTATTCTTTGTGGGGGTCTAGGCACACGAATCAGAACTATAACAAAAGATAGTCTACCTAAAGCTATGATTCAATTATCAGGTAAAACGATTTTAGAATGGGAACTCAATTGGCTGAGAAAGAATAATATTCAGCATGCAATTTTAGCTGTTAGGCACCTTGCTGCATATATAGAAGAGCAATTTGGTAGAGTATATGAAACTGAATATGGTGAGATAGAGATTAGTTATAGTATAGAAAGGGAGAAATTGGGATCAGGAGGAGCAGTTCTTTTAGCTAATCAATTTGTCTCAAGCAAAAATGCAATCATAATGAATGGAGATATAATTACAAATTTTGATCTTTCTGAGATGATAACGATGCACATTACTAGTGAAATTGAAGGAACTATTGCAGTTGTAAAAATGCGAAGTCCTTATGGCATCGTTGAAATAGAAGATAAGAAAAAAATATCGGAATTTAGAGAAAAGCCTATTCTTGATCATTGGATTCATGCAGGGGTGGATGTTTTTGCCAAAGATGTTCTTGAATCATTCCCAGAGAAAGGTCAAATGGAAGAGACTATTTTTGTAGAAATGGCTGAAAAGAAGGAACTTATTGCTTATAGAGTAAACCCAGAATATTATTGGAGAAGTATAGATAATCCAAAAGATCTGCAAGAAGCAGAGAAAGAGTGGAAAGGATTAGATGGATAATAACGGACTATTTTGAGATGGATCCCAATCAAACCTTTTTTGATAAAAAGAGTTCTTAAATCCTAAATTTTGATAGAGTTTTTCAGCTCCACTTCCCCTTTGAACCTGCAAACAGAAATTTGCTGAAGGATTATCATCTATTACTGATTTCATATAGTTGGACATCATAATCTTAGCATACCCTCTTCTACGATAGCGGTGTCTAGTACCAACACCATAAAAACCGTGAAATGGGAGATTTTTATGTGTACAAAAGCATCCAACATCTTTTCCATCAACATATCCTATGTAGAATTCTACTTGGTTTTCAATTTGAGTTGTAACCATTTGCGAAATATATTTTCGAAGATGTTTTGGATAACTAAAAGAATCAAAAAAAACATCAACCCATTTACTCAATTTCTTGGAAGAGAGTAATTCTAATTCCAACAGATTATTAGGGATTAGGAATGAATTCTCATCACTTTTCCAAGTCATCAGAGAGATGTCTTGATAAAACGCTATGAATTTTTTCTGACGAAGTATCTTCGAATTAGTCTGAAATAAATCATCAACATAGTGCTTAATTATAAAATATTCCTTACCATCAGAAAAGAATGAAAAAGAGAAATTAAGGAATTCTGAGAAGTTCTTTTCTCCATATAATGTAGGAGTTACATAACTGTAAGTTTCAATTGATTTATTCTTGATAAAATAGCCTAATTCATTTTTTACACTTTCAGAGTCTGGCATGAAGTAATAGAACTCATATTCATTTAAATCAAGAAACATCCTATCTTCATTTAAGTTTTCATTATTTTTCATTCTTCTAATCTTTATCATTTTCTGGAAAAATAAATGTATCCTTTCATTTCAAATTAGAAGTTTTTTTCATTTAGCAAAAAACATTTAAAGCAACAAATTCTTTGCAGTTTGAAATCGTATGAGTTCTAAATGGAAAGAAGAAACCAGAAAGGATTTCATTAAAAACACTGTTCGTGGTGTCATAGGAGTTTTAATTCTAGTTATTCTATTGGTTATTAAATTAACTTGGGAAGGAATATATAATTGGTTTTATACAAAAGTAGCTCCAGGTGCAAACACATCAGGGGGAATGTGGCAAGATCCACTCTTATTATTTAGTCTATTACTACTTATTCCTGTTTTAGCCTGTGGAGTGGCTTTAACTATAAGTGGAGGATGGAAGGCATATAGATTAGCTGTTCCACCAAAAGAAGAATAAACTTACTTTAGGTTTTAAATCTATTTCATACAGAAAAGTAATTATTTTTGATTTTTTAGCATCAAGTATGGAAAGAATAGATAAGAATCTGGAGTATAATGAATTCTGCTTTGGTTGCGGAGAAGACAACCCAATAGGTGCAAAACTTGATTTTTTCAAAATTTCTGATGATAGTGTAAAATCTAATTTTCTTGTTCCAGATACTTGGTGTGGTTGGGGAAAAATTATTCACGGTGGTTTACAGACCGTCTTACTAGACGAAGTATCTGCATGGGTTATTGTAGCATTACTTAAAGAACAAGGATTAACAATTAAGGCTCAAATAGAGTTTTTCAAACCTTTATATGTGGAAGAAGAAGTGGAAATTCTAGGTAAGGTTGAAAAAGTAGATGAGCGAGACATAACAATAACTAGTGTATTAAAAAACAAAACTGGAGAAACATGTACTAAAGGGACATTTGTTTATAGAAAAGTTGAGATGGATAAAATCAAAAAAGTTGCTAAGATCCCGCTTTAGCAACTATCATGAAATATAGCTACAGTTGGACAGGATGTTACACATGCGCAACATTCTATACAATCATCTACGTTATCTGCATAGGATTTACCATCCTTAATAACAAATACATCTGAAGGACAAACATCCACACAATCAGCAGCTCCTGTGCATTTATCAAAATCGATTTTTATTACCCAATCATCTGAAACAAATTCTTTAACTGACATAATTATCAGAATGTGTTCTGTTTCCTTGCTTTTATATTTTCCTCCATGTCGTATAGATTTCTAGCAAAGACCGCAAGGAACTAGTGTAGGTACTGTTGCTGCAAGAATGGTGAAAATTATCTGTAGAATAGAAATTACAAGTAAACTGTAAAGCAAAATCTTAGAAATAGGTAAAGTGAATTCTTCATTTCCTTTCTTAATAAAATATGTATGTATTGAAAAAGCGAATATACCTCCTAGTGATAAAACAAAGGAGAATATTGCACCAATTACACTTGCTAGATAGAATTCTATCATTCCATATAAGATCAAAGCAAGCATTGGAATGTGGATAATAACAAAGAGAGTAATTCCTCCTTTCATTTTGAATAATTCCCACTCTTTCCAATATGCTGATTCAATCTCATGACAGATTAATAATATTGCATTAACGAAATATAACCAAAAAGCAATTATCAGGGCAATTTCTGAAAAAACCATAATATAAGATAACTTTACTAAAAAATAAGTTTTACTTAAAAATGCGCAAAGTATTTGATATCATACATAATATGTTATATTTATGAGATTTGAAGATAAAAAAGTAATAATAACTGGGGCTAGTTCAGGAATAGGAAGAGCAACAGCAATCAAATTTAGGAAAGAAGGTGCAGAAGTTCTCCTAGTTGCAAGATCAGAAGATGTATTGAAGGATTTAGCATCAGAGTTAAATTCTATGTCTCTAGCAATGGATCTTACAGCAAACAAAGCCGCGGAATTGATTATTGGTGAAGCAACTCTCCTTTGGGGTAAAATTGATGTTTTAGTTAATGCTGCAGGAATTATTAAATCTGGAACAATTCTTGATACAACCATTGAAGATTTTGACTATATGATGAATTTAAATCTCCGTTCAATTTTCCATTTAATGCAAACTGCTATCCCTTTTCTTAAAGAAACAAAGGGGAATATTGTGAATATATCTAGTGTAACTGGAATCAGAGCTTTTCCAAACATATTAGCTTACTGTGTTAGTAAAGCCGCTTTAGATCATCTTACAAGATGTTCAGCATTAGAACTAGCTCAGTTTGGAGTCAGAGTTAATGCAGTAAATCCTGGAGTTGTAATAACTAATTTGCACAAAGCAAGTGGAATGTCTGTAGAAGATTATGCGAAATTTTTAGTACATAGTGAAACAACCCACCCACTTGGAAGAGCAGGGACAGCTGAAGAAATAGCAGATTTGATTCTGTTTTTAGCATCAAATAAGGCTAGTTGGATTACTGGAGAAACAGTTAGTATAGATGGAGGAAGATTCCTTACTTGTTTACGTTAGCTTAAACTAAACTTTACTCCTAAGCCTTTTTGTATTACATCAGAATGAAATGAATTGAATTCATCAGGCTTTTCAGTATGTATAGGCATAACATATTTAGGATTAATTTTCTGAATCATTTCCTTAATATCATAACCAGAAGCATGTCCTGAACAATGAACTTGTTCATAAGGATGCATTCCAAAGAACATCAACCAGTTTATAGCTTTTTTAAGGTCTAACTCCATTTCTTCATCGACAGGTTCAGTTACAGATCGAATGAAAATGGATCCTTCTTGAGGATTAATGTCAAACAAATTTTTTAATTCAAAGAAATCACATCTATATACGAAATCCTTAGGATTTTTACTTATATCATCAGCTGTGACACTATTTGTTCTATCAATAAGCTTATTTTCCCAATACAGGTAATCTCTCATTTGTATCTCTACAGGATAATTAATATCGTTTAGAATACCCCATCTCTTTTTAGGTATAAAGATACTAATTTCATCAATAGTTGGCATATTTTTTACACCATTCTCCTCAAGAACTCCTAATGTGTAAGCTTGTTTTAGATTAACAACTAAGGATCTATCAGCATGTTTAGCTGCTTCAATAAATGAACGCATACGATCCATATCTCGAACAGGAAAATTGACTGTTATTAATCCAGGAACATTTTCCACTAATGAAAATAGTTTTTGTTGAAGATCCATTTCACCGAAAGAAGTTGGTTCTTCAATATTAGTTCCTTCACTAATGATTAGAACAGGATCAAAGGATTTAGCTTTTTCTACAAAAAAGTCACTTTCAGTACCTCTACGTCCATGAAAACGGATATCCCCTGTATAAACAATAGCTCCTTCACTGGTTTCAATAATAAAAGAATTAGCTCCAGGTACAGAATGATCAACAGGATAAGTATGAATAGTAAAATCATCAATTTTTGTCGTTGTTTCAAGGATATTAAATTCCCTTTTTATCCTAGAATCTTTATCTTTAACTAGTTTCGAAGAATCTCTTTTACTAGGTCTGAGTTTGAAAGCTTCTTTGATAAAAGTATATTCATGAAAACCAAAAGCAGTTTCCTCAAGTGCTTGAAGAATAGCTTTACAGCCTATAGAACAGAAAACAGGAATATCAGGTCTGATGAATGATAGAAAACCTGCATGATCTAAATGAGGATGCGAAAGAACAATTCCATCAAATTTAGGTTCTTTTGAACTTTCTCGCAAACGTCTTTCATAGTCTGGCCGATATAAACCATCTAAATCAGGTAACAAACCTAATTTTAGAAAATCACTAATATAATTCCATTTTCGTGGTTGAAGATAGGGTGTAAAAAAATCTCCCCATCGTCCAAAACTTAAACCAAAATCAAAGAAGATTCTGGTATCTCCATCTTCTATTAGAATCTTATTTCCACCAATTTCTCCTACTGCACCATGAAGTGTTATTTGTGTCATCAGTAATATATAAATTAAGTAAATATAAAAAATATAGCTAGAAGAAGGATTCCAAAAAGTTCTAATATAATCCATACTTAAAAGGACTAGAATGAAAGGAAGAAAAAAATCTATTGAAGATTTTTGGAAAAGAAATAGAAAACATATTGTTATGGCATTCATAATCCTTCTAGGTATTATGCTCAGTCTTTCAATTTTTGGTATTATTTTTACAATTACAAGAAGGCATGAACTCTCTGATATTGATGTTATAGCAAATTTGGTGATTTATACAGGGAATGCAATTGTAATGAGTATTCTTCTCTTTGCAACCTTCAGATTTAGAATTCGTGGAATATAAAATTATCTAGATTTTTGGAAATTCTCAAAATTTTAATAGACTAAAACAAGTGTTTTCATATGAGAATGCTAAAATGTCCAAATTGTAATACTTTGCTTGATATATATGTTGGAGCACTTCGACCTATGGAAGCAGTAGCTGCAGAAATGTTACAGAAAGGTGTAATACTTCATTGTCCTAGTTGTCATTCACGTAATTTTGATATTTCAGAGATAGCATGTCCTCAATGCAATGAAAATAAACTTCAATCTTCTATGTTAGAACAAACTGTTACTGCACAAATTCCTCAAAAATTAGAAGGAAGAATCCACTGCACTAACTGTGAGTTTAAGATACATGTTTGGTAAAAAAAATCAATCCTGAAAAAGGATTGAAATCTGAATTTTTTACTGCTATCTTTTTTCAACAATGATTTCTACAACATCAGTATCATTAAGTTCATGATCTAAGCCAACTTGTTGTCCTTCAAATTCAGCGGAAGGTCCCCAAACTCGGGCATATTTGAATCTTTCAACAAAACTACTATGAATTTTCCTTGTAACATCTAATACAGTTGAACCTTCTGCTAGAACAAAAGGTTGTTCAAGATCAGCTTTTTGTCCAGGTTTCTTTGTGTAAACCCGAACCATCTCAAGTTGTTCAACAAGTGCTTTTTTAAGATTTTCCAGTGAGTCTACATGCATAATCGATATAGGGATTATTGGAAAAGGGCTAATTTCCTGAACTATCTTGAAATTCTCTTCAGTCCCAGGTAAATCTCCTTTAGTAGCGATAATCACAAACTTATATTGAGACTCACCATCTACAAGTAATTTGGAATCTTCAAGTTGCTTGATAAGAAAATCATACTGCCTTTGAATATCCATAGATAAATCTATGACTAGCATTATAGCATCACTAGTTCTGGCTACTCGAACAATTTGTCGATTGATATTCCAATCTTCTCTCCAGTCAAGAAATCCAGGGACATCAACTATCTGTATTCTCAAATCTTCATACTCAAGTGTGCCAGCATGAGCAATGCGAGTTGTGTGGAGATATGCACCTACTTTGACATCTGTATTTGTTATAGCATTCATCAGAGTACTTTTACCAACATTAGATAAACCAAAAAGTGCGATTCGACCATCTCCAGAGGAGGGAATGTGAAATGGATCATATATCCTGCCTTTTTGTTTAGGTTTCTCTTTAATTTCAGCAATCATTCCTTCTAGTTCTCGAAGTTGAAGTTTGAATACACCCATCTTGTCTAATTTCTTATTGTAAATATCTTCGATAATGTCCTCTAATTCAGCAATGAGAGCTTCTCCTTCAAGATTCCTTATCCTTCTGGCTATATTGAATCTATACCACTTTATTTTGGTGTAATTACTCATTATACCACCTCATATTTTCTTTTTTTATTACTTCAATTTTACGCAAATCAGCGATTCATTTTTTGATTACGATATATTTTCGAAAACTAGCAGCAAGTTTGTTAAAATGAATTTAATAGAAAGAAATTAAGACTTTCTCGAAAAATCATCAATAACAATGTAGACTACTCGCTACTAATCTTAGTACAAACATGATTAGAGCGCGAGATCCCCTCGCATGAAGTCATACACAAAGTACAGGGATTGACATTGTTATCAGGATAGGATAAATTAATACAATTAAAAAACTTTTGACATGAAATAGTGTTTGAAAAATTATTTAAAATTTAAAAATGCTAAAATGTATTTTAAGGATTTAGATATAGAAATTGAAGAAAAAGAGAGAATTATTGATCTACACAGATCATTGTCATTGTAGAACGAACTTTCTCCAACACTCTGAGGTTTTCAGTAACGATTTTCTTCAAAGAATCAGTATCTTCAGCTTCAATTTTGGCTATCAAATCGTAAACACCATAAACGATGTGAACCTCTACTACATTGGGCATGGTTTTAAGTTGTTCCATAACGCTGCTTTCCTCTCCAATCTCACAATTTATTAAAATGTAAGCTGATGCCACTTTTATTTCACCGGGCTGAAAATGATTAAAGGTTTATAAAAAGATTCCGCATTTTGTTTAGTTTAAAGAGATTTGTTATCATACAGAAGAAATAAGGTGTGTATAGACTATTTTTCTACAAGTTCCTTTAGTTTTTTAGCTGATTTGATATTATGTTCTAAATCACTAGGATTAGGAACCATTCCATCCCAACCAGATTTTTCTACAAACGTTTCGAAATGTTCATACAATTCTTCAGCAGTAAATTTTGCTATCTTTGTTGGAGTGTCAAAACCAGCAGAATGGTATAATTTAGCCAATTTTGATTTTACATATCCAATTCTAGTGATATCTGAAAGTTCTACCAATTCTAAAATACCTTTTTCTGGAATATCTAATTGTTTTGCTAGCTCTTTTCTTTGTTTTATTGTTTTTCCTACTTCAAGCATTTGTTCTACATTTTTAATACCAATACTTGCTAGTTTTCTAACATATTCCAGGTTTACTTGATAGAAATTTTTGAGAGGAAAAATCCTTCTGGATTTCTTAGTTCTTACTTCTCTAAGTTTTGCGGTATGACTCAATAGTTCTCTGTTTTCAATAAATTTGAAATAATTCATTAAAACATATAAAGATCCTTTCGCTGAAGTTTTCAGGACTTTTTCAATTTTCTCTACATATAAATCGATATCAGTTTTGTTTATATCAACTAGTCCCTTTTCCATTTCTTCCTTCAGGAAATTTGCGAATTTATTAACAGCTGCAACATTCCTGTCAATAACTTCATCCTTTTTTCCTTTCCTCTTAAGAAATTTCCTAAACTCCGCTTCATTCAATAAAAGCACCCTATTCTTTATTTACTGCTTTTTCTTCAAAAATCTATGCCATCGAGTTATTTCATTTTCCAACCAATTACCTTCAGGTCTGCAACTGAAGGACCAATTTGTAGAGCCAATATCAAAATACTTAGGTAAATCTTCATCTTTCAATATTTTACTAATCGATATTTTTTGTTTGATTTTTGTTTTCAAAAAGCTGATTAAAGAATCATAATATAATCTGACAGATTGTATATAGTCTTTCTTAACTGGATTACCATGACCAGGGATGAACAGATCAATATCCATATTTTCCCAAGTTTTGTACATTTCTGGAGTATCATAGGAAGTTCGTGTTAGTTGTGGATATGTTACAAGTAGATTATCCCCAGTGCACATTATTTTTTCTCCGGGAATAAGAACAATAGCTGATTCAGCTGTATGATTACCTATAACTTTGAATATAATTTTACGTTCTTCTTCTCCAATTTCTAATTCATCTTTTACGGTGATATTGGGGATAAACAAATCTGCGTTTTCTATATCTTCTGCTATCTCAGAATCTTCTTCCCTATAGTCTTTTGCTCTTTCCTTTCTTTCCTTTGTGCTTAAATAACCCGAATAGCTTCTTTTTAGACCTGTTATTCCCCTCTTAGCAATCACAACATCCACATCTTTGAAAACTTTCATAGCTAGAATATGATCCCAATGGATGTGTGTTAGCAATAGATAACTAGTTTTTCTTTGAAAATGCTCTTCCATTTGTTTTCGGAATTCCATAATAGCTTTACTATATACTCCGCAATCAACAAAAATGAGCTGATCTGGTAAAGCGATACAAGTAATAGTAACTGTTTGAGGAGCGTCATTTACTATGCTTCTTTTTTTGTCTAAGAAATTAGCAATGAAGATGTTGTCAGTTATTTTCTGAACTTGCATAGTAGATACAAGTAATAAGAACTAATAAGCATTAGGTCTAGAAGTTCAAAACTACGAAACAAAAATAAAGGGTTAATTCGAAAAGAAGATATGGTAGAATTCTCTCTTAATCATGTTAATCAATTCATTCTTAGAAAACAGCATTTTACCAATGAAACGAAAACAGACGATATATTAGCTATAGCTAAGGACATTGGTGGATTACATAGCACCAGTCAAACTTCACCTTACCTATCTTTGTACAGCCGGACTAATAATTTTACAAAAAACCAATTAGATGAAGAAGCATACAAAAAGAAGAATCTGGGAAAGGTTCGATGCGTAAGAAAAACTATATTCATACTACACAAAGATGTTTTGCCATGGGTAATTAATGCAACAAAAAAACAGCATGCTAAACGTCATATAGACTATCTAGCAAATCTTGGAGTAAAAGAGGAGAAATATCAGAAGATAGTTGATGATATGCTAAACGTTCTCAAAGGAAGAAATCTATCGGTTTCTGAAATAAAGGAAGAGCTCAATAGTCAAGAAAATATCTCTGCTATGGTGAACCTTGCGTGTGATAAATTTCAGATTATTAGAAACAAACCCATCAAAAGTTGGAGAGATAGAAGACACACTTACTCATCTTTTGAAGAGTATTTTCCAAATATGAATCTAAAACAATATAGTGAAGAGGAAAGCAGAAAATTACTTGTTAAGTACTATCTAGAAAGTTTTGGTCCTGTAACAGAAAACGATATTGTTTGGTGGACTGGTTTTAATAAAACTGAAACAAGAAAAGCTTTAGCAGAATTAGAAGGAAGTATTACTGAAATCTCTATATCAAATGATGATAAAGTGTATATTATACTTCAATCCAATCTAGAGAAATTACAAAAAATGAGTGTAACAGATGAACTAACCCTAAGCATTCTACCTGATTTAGATCCTTATACTATGGGATACAAAGATAGAGACAGATACATCGATGAAAATTATTATGATTATATTTATGATCGTTCTGGAAATGCAACGACAACAATATTAGCAGATGGTAAAGTTATAGGAGTTTGGGATTTCGTAGGAACAAAAATACCAATGATTAAGTTTCACTTTTTTGAACAACAAAAGAAAGAAACCTATGAGAAAATAAAATCACAATTAAAAAAAGTTGGATCTTTTATTTTCGATACAGAAGTTCCTCTAAAGGAGTGTAAGGAAATGGATCCATTGAAAACTAGAACTCCAGGTGAAGTACAAACTCCTCTTAAACACTGTAAATAGATCCAGAATATTGAGAACTCTTCCAAAAAAATAAATATGTTAAACTCCCTTATAGTTATTGAAGTCTTTCAGCACAATGGTGAAGGGGTTATGAAAAAAAAGACAATATATTTTGGATTTACAATAGTTGTTTTTATTTTGTTAACAAACACAGTCTCTAGAGCTGGTTCGCTACAATATGTAGGCGTAAAAGTTGGGGACACGTTCAAATACAAGATCACGGATGGACATATTTTAACAAAATTTAATGATACTGTTTATCTAAATGACAGTGATTTAAACATTCAGGGAAAGAAAGTGGACATTCGAATTACAGCAATAGGTGAGATTCTATTAGAATCATTCTTTGGGTACCCAATGGAAGAAATAATAGTAAATGTAACAGAAACAATTGATGGAGAAGAATATGAAGGTTATACACTCTTAGATGAATGGTATCAGATGTTCTCAGTAATTTTCTTATCTTATATTGGAATTACTCTTTCTTTTGATCCTGAATACTATGAATTTCATCCTCCAGATTCCAGTACAACAGATGTTGAGGAGTTCTTGATGTTACCCATTTTCGCTACAACTAATTCAAGTTTTTATCAAGAATTGGTAGATCAAGGAGGAATCTCAACTGCACCTCTTCAACCTCAAGGGGGAGCTCCATCAAAAATGGTTTTAGAAGGAATTCAAATAACATTTGACGGAGAAAGCAAATTTACGTTAAACGCAACAATGGAAGACTCGACATCAGGAACAATAAACGTAGATGTTGAGTGGAACACAAGTGCAATACTAGAATTTTATGTGTTCATAGATACTCAGAATGGAGTGGTAAAGGAATTTTATCTTAATTTCGAAAATGATATCATAATTGGACCTAATACTACAATTAATGAGATTACATATGGGTTTAAAGAAGAAAAAACTTCAGGGAATGGAAATACTTTTACCCTAGATTACTCCTTAATGTTATCAATTTATGTTAGTGCAAGTCTCTTAGTAGTTTTTGTAATTGTAAAGAGAAAAAGAAATAAGTAATTTTTCTCTTCTTTATCTATTTTTTCGCAATAATCATAAAGCGTGAATCTCTAACTTCTATGAATCCTTTAACCATGATTATCTCATGGAGTTCGAAAAGCTTTTCCTTATATTTCTCGATGGAAAAATCTGGAATTGCCCAAGGTATGATTTTACAATAATAAGCAATAGCACCTACATCAAAAAATCGAACAATTGGAAAGGCTTCATACTTCTCTAATACAGTGAACCCAAATTCTTCTAACTCTTGAGATGCAAACTCCAAATGCCAATCATTTTCCTCAAAATGAGCTCCTAAAAGATCTGCAAGATCCTTGTCATTCTCTCCACCAACTTGCTTATTCACAAATTCTCCATCTTTCTTTAGAATTCGAAAAACTTCCTTTGGATCATAAGATTCATGCTGATTTATTATTAACTCAAATTCTTCATCTTTGAATGGTAAATTGCTCTCATCTTCTATTTGAAAAACTTTAACTCCTAAAGGCTCGAGTCTTTGCTTAGCTACAGGAACGTTAGGCAAATATGCTTCTGTAGCACAAGTATGCTTTGGAAAAGGTTGAAAGTTTGTTGCTAGAAATTCTCCTCCTCCGGTACCCATGTCAAGGAGAGATTTAACTCTTCTAATCCTTGGTAAAATCTTGCTAGGATAGCTCCAAGGCAAAGGGGACGATACCATTCTATCTCTGATATGAGAAAAATCCCAGCCCGTAAATGGGTGTTCATATTCATGAATCATGAATTCCATTAATTCATCTTTTGAAAACATTAAAGCAACCTAATGATATGTAAAAATAACCATTATTTATTTTTTTCATTATCCTTTCTTTTGGGTAAATTTATTAAGATATGACTTTTACTCTATTCTGCAAGCGAGATGTAAAGATGAGTGGATTAAAGTCTTATATCATGAAAAACAAACAAATGTTTACTTTTCTTGTAGCTGTTCTACTTTGTGCAGCAATTCTCATACCAATTATAGTCAAACAGACCTCAAAAGACAAGACAATTATTATAAGATCTAATAGAGATTTTAGGAAGTATAATTTACCAGGTTCTGGTACATCAATTGATCCATATATCATTGAAAATAACACAATTAAGACCTCAAATGATTATGCCATTCTTATTGCAGATGTAACAGAATACTTCATTGTAAGAAACAATAATCTACAAGCAGCAACCGCAAGTATTTCCATTTCTTTGGTTGCATCTAATAGAACTCAACTTATTAATAACACTTGTACAAATAGCAACATAGGGATTTATATCTCAAATTCTCCTGGATGCTACATTTTTGGAAATAATTGTAGTAACAATTTTATTGATGGAATTCAAGTAGAGTCTTCTGGATATGAAGATACCTCAAGTTACTGTACTATAGCAAACAATACTTGTATAAATAATGTTGAAAATTCCATTGTTATTTGGGAAACACCATATACTTTACTAGAGAACAATACATGTATAATGCCAAATAAAAATGTGATACAAATATATCACAAATGTGGAATAGTTCTTTTTAAATCAGGTAATGCTATTGTTCGCAATAATGTAATTATAAACACCGGAATTCAATTCGGTAATCATCCTGTTTATCTGATAACTTCTATAATTGAAGATAACTTAATTAATGGAAAGGAATTTGGTCTTTTTTATAATACAAAGAATTTAACTATAGATTCATCTAATTATGGACAACTGTACTTCTTTAATTGTTCAGACATTGAAATCAGAGATCAGAATATTATAGACAACTATACTCCTCTAGAATTAGAAAATTGTACAAACATACAAATAGTAAATAGCTCTTTCAATTATAATTACAAGTATGGTATTGTTCTTAGAGGATGTCACGATATTCTGATTGAAAATACAGAGAGCAGCTATAATTACATGGGTGCATATGTATGGTATTCTACAAATGTTACAATTGATTCCTGTATCTTTACTAATAATTATCTAGGGTGCTTTGTCGATCAATCTACCTATACATTGACAGATAACATCTTTAGTGACAACGAAGAAGATTTTATAGAAGTTTAATAACTAAATTTCTCTCTTAAAACTAGAAACTATTTATTCATTCTTTCATAGAATTTTTGTATCATTTTAGCGGTTTTGTGTGGGGACTTAACATCTTCTGTGGTTTCATTAAAGCAGTAGAGTTTAATGATTATTCTATCACCGTATGAAGTAGTTATTTCACATCTAATTGAACCTAATTCTTTAGCATAAAGTCCTTTAATTTTAAACTTAGAGATCTGTTCCCATGCAATACTTTTTTCTGTATTATCTTTAGCTACAATTTTCAAACCTTTATTAGTAAATATGTATGTATTTTTATCTCTTGAAATTCTTTTACGATCATAACCAAAGATAGTAAGACCTACTAAGAGAAAGAAACCTTCTACCATCATTAAAATAATGGAGCCTATACCAAAATAGAATACAATAGTAAGAATAATAGTTGTTGTGGAAGGAAAACAAAGAATTATTGGCCATTTTGTTACTTTGCCTAATGTTTGTGGTTCTAATTTGATAACATCCAGTTTATCTTCTGTAACTTTAGAGAATGTTGAAAAATTATCATTAGTAGCTTCGTTACCAGTCATTATTTATTGCAGATATTATTCAACATTTAAATCTAATGCAAAAGATGAGAGTTGGAAATTAAGAATTATCTAAGAACATTCTGGTTGAAATTTTTTATTAATAACATCATACAATGCAGGGACAATTTTAACAAGCATATCCTTAGTTAAATTACCTTTGGATTCGAATTTTTTCAATATTTTTTGTATCATCTTATAGTAGGGAATAGGGTTTGTATCTTTTGGAATCAATAATCCCAGAGATGCATAGGTTTTATCTCTGAAAGTATTTTTTTCAAAATTGGGAATTAAACGTGTTACACAAACTGCCTGGAGATTGCCAATATGAGTGACTAACATATCTCCATCTTCACAAGCCATAGGCATGCTCTTTAAACAGATATCTCGATTGACTGTTTCACCTATTTTTACTTCAGGGTAAAAGTGCAATAGTTCGTTACCTATGTCTGTCATTCCAGTTAGAAAAACAGCTCTAGTCTGAAAATCCTTTGAATCGCTTGACTTTGGCTTCAATTTCGAACCCCCAAGTTCTATAACATTTTTGTTGATGAGCTTTAATAAAGGTTACTCACATAGCTTTTCTAAAAAAACTGAATTACTATTATAAAAAATGATGAGATAAAGAAAAAAAAGAGTTCAGGAATTACTCTTATTCTTCACTAATTTCTCTCCTGTCTGCTTCTTTTTTAATAACGATAACTTCTGCTAGAAAAGCTAAGAAAAAGATTAACGTAACAATAGCTGGAACAAAACAAAGCAAACCTATATAGAACAGATTTAAAACAAGCCAGAGCCAAAAACCTCCAAACATCAAACTTACTGTTACAACAAAAAGGAGAGCTGTTAAGATAATTATTCTTCTATTGGATACATCAATTTGTGTATCAGTAAGACCTTTAATCTGTTCTTCAATTTTCCTTTCACCTGTTTTTTCCCTAATTAAAAGTACTACTTTTCTGAAATAAGGAACTATGAAATAAAGTAACACAAACAGTGCAGAAAGTGTTAGTATTGTAAAAGGAATACCTAATGCTAGAAAGACGCTATCACTGTTCTTCACAGTGTAATAATAACCCATGATTGAAGTAATAACAAAAATCAGAAAATGAATTATCCATACAAATACAAGGAGTGTAAGTCGATTTCTTCTTTCAATTAGAATGAATGGAGAATAATCTTCCAACCACCAGAATCTCTTTGTCATTTTTGAAATATTAATCACCTTTTCCTAAACATAACCTTATCGTTTTTTAACATTTATATTTTTTGGGGAGAGGATTTACGTATTGTTTTGTTTGTTTAATTTGGAGATTTCCTCTTCTTACTTTCTCTTTGTGCTGCAAGAAAATATGGAAGACCATAATATCCGATAACGAAAGGTAAGAAGGAACTTAGAGCAGAACTAATTACTGCAATATTTAATGACAGAACACTCATAGTGATAGTATTGTTCCACCAAGCCCATATTGCTGCAGCCAATAATAAATCGTAGAAGATACTCGCTAATAGCAGTAGTAGTCTGCTTCTTTTTAGTTCGGACAATAGAAGATCATCAGTGAACTCTTTTAATCTATCATATCTAGTAAATATCGTGTCTGAATCTGTTCTTCTTCTATATCTTTCCTTAGAAAGAAGTCTAAAGTAAGGTAAAAAGAGAAACATAAAGAGAAATGAAAAAATTTCGAAGGCTAGAGCACAAACTCCTGGGAGAATAATATAGCCATCACCTACAAAATAGGCCATAAAAGCGAAGATAGTGACAAAGAATAAAGCTATAAGACCTATACCTATCATAGAATAGGAAACACTAAGGACAGAGAATCGAGTTTTTAACTCTTCATCAGTTAAATTTCTTATCTTTTCATATCTAACTGCCATTAAAGTACACCTTGCACTTAAATAAATATTAGAGTGTTCAGATATTTATTATTTCTGTATTATTTCGCAATAAAATATGAACCCTTTTAGAAATGAATTCTTGGAAAATTATAATAAAAAAAATTAATCATTCATTTTGCTTCTTCGATTGCAGCTAGAATGATTTGAGCTGTTCTTTGACGGATAGCATATATTTGTTCCTTAATTTCAGCCAAAGATTTTTGTGATTTTAGTTTAGAAATAAGCTCATCAATTTCATTATAAATAAACTCGCTGTAACTTAAAAGATAATTACCAAAATCAGCTTGAGTAAGCATAATAATTGATAAATTTTCATACCCTCCTCTTGCAGTTTCTTTCTCAATTTGAATAGCATGAACAAAACCAATAAGGCCTTCATTAGGAAGATTCATAGCACTAATTTTCCTTCCTTGATGAACATCCTCAAAACCTAAGGCAGAATAAGATTGATCACATATTTTAAGTAAGAAATTCTCTGTTCCTACATTGAACATCCCTCCATAATCGTACTCAAAAGAATGATCACTAATCAAAGGAATTGGACCTTTTTTCTGTTCAAAGATACTTAAAACTACTCCAGGACAAATTTCATTTAATCTCCTTATAAGGTCCTGTGATTCCACTTTTTCAAGATATTTTTCAAATGGTTTTCTCTTTGTAGCTTTATAGACTATAAACGATACTAAAGCAAGAAGAAGAATACTTGCACCAATCATAGAATAGAGTAAAACAGGGGATAATCCAGCTTTTATTGTTTTAACAATTTCTTCATATTCAAAATGTACATCCCCCAATATTTCTGAACCTTCGAAAGTTGCAGAAATTGCTATCTGTTCGATTTCTTCAGATAAAAGAAAGTCAACTGATGCTATTCCATCTGAACTTGTTATATCAGATTTAGTAACAAATTCATCGTATCCTTCTATAAGTGCATTCACAGTTCCTCTATCAGATTTATAGAAGATAAAAATGATAAAGGAAACTTCAAAACCAGCAACAGGGGTACCATTGAGAAATGTTAGATTTCCAGTAATAACAACTGAGCTACCAACAACTATTTCTAAATTGGAAACAGAGATAGATAATTCTAAAGGAATTGGATTAATAGTTATTTCATAGCTTTGACTCTTATTTGTACGACCAAAATAGAAGGCAGATTCAGCTTCAATAAGTAGAGTGAAATTCCCTTTGTAATCAACAAGAGTTGAAGGAAAACAAAACTGATAAATGAAATCACTTAGCTTTTGGAAATACATCAATGTTCCATTTGCGATTATTTTTGTTACTTCAAGTTCATTCATTAATTCATCTAACAAATTTATAGTAATAGTGATATTTTCTCCATAAATACATGAATTTTCACTAGCTTCTAGTACAGTTAGACTTCCTTCTTTCTTAATTGTAAATGAAAGAACAAGCTCAATCTCATTTGGTGAAGTTCCTTCGCCTGTATTGTCTCTTAGAATGATTGTTAGATTGTATAATCCAACTAAAGCTGGAACTTGAATTAGCCAAGGATCGTTCAAAATCTGTCCTGTATCATTATTCCAATAATAAATAAATAATGATAAATCAAGGGTAGTTGTATTATCATACCAGAGTTCTGATCCAGCTTCAAGATAGTTAAAAGTTGAAGCATCAACATATTCTCCTAAATCATCATCGAAAACGTAAAGAGTTGATTCAGGAGGAGTAAAATCAACCTCAAAATTAAAGAGATAGGTATTATTGTTTCCAACTACATCTTCAGCAAAGATTGCTAAGATTGCAATCTCACCTGTTGAATAAAGTGGCATAAGGTTTACTTCAAAATCACCACTACTATCAATAATAACCTCAAGTGGGAATCCAGGGAGAGCATCCCAATAAAATTGAATAAATTCTATAGTTTGTTTTGAAACATCAGCAGCATTGAAAAGAAGGCTTGTATCATCGTTAATTGAAGAGTATTCAAATGGGAAGGTGAGTGTGATTTCTGGTGCTTGGCTATCGATTGTTAGCTCATAAATTATAATTTCTTCATTACCTAATGAATCACTTGCGTTTATGATAAGTACACCATACCCATCACTATAATCTAAAATTATTGTATCAGTAAATATCAAATACCCAGATCCAGCCCAAGAGTATGTTGACATAACACTAGAATCATCATCTGTTATAGAAAATTGAATAGTAGAATTGTACGAAACAAATATAGAACCACTAGGTAGAGTTACTAATCCTTCGAAGCTGATAATTGTTATAACTGGAGCATTTGAATCAACTAAGAAATAGATAAACTGGATTGCACTATTTCCTGCTATATCAAATACATAAAGTGTGAAATTGTGATATCCATCTAACAAAGAAGATAGAACAATTTCAAATGGGGAAACAAGAGTAATATTATCCTGTCCATCAATAGAAACTAAAACATATAAGTTCTCAACTAAAGTAGCATTATCAGAGAGAATAAGATTAAGCACATCTGAATTCTTAAAACGCCCACCATCATAATCCAGAATTGAAGAGTCTATTACAGGATTTTCTTGATCTATTCTAAACTCAAAGACAAAAATATATTCTTGATGATCTATAGAACCAACAATAATAGTAAGGTAGTGAATTCTGCTAGAATCAGTTGGAAGAGCATTTATACCATCCAATGTAAGAATTTGTCCTCCAACAAGATATGGATTGCCATTTTGAAAAGAGTCTTCATTCCATTTGAAAAGTAGAGTACCATTTGTGCCACTTATTGTCACTTCAACTTCATTCCCCCCTTGATACCATGATTCATTCAGCATATCTCTCAACTCTACAAGAAGAGTACCGCTACTAACATTGAATCTATAAAATTGGGAAGAGAAGTTATTAAACACATCTTCAGCTGTAACTGTAAGATTATGATATCCTTCAGTTTCAGGTAAGTATGTTCGGTAGATGGTTTCTTCGCTAGGAGACCAAGGTAAGAAGATATTATCATCCCATTTATAATAAACATCTAAACTTTGAGAAAAATCTGTGATATTTACTTCTATCAGCTTTCCAGCTGCTTGAACAGTATCATTTAGAACATTATCAAGAGAGATAATTGGAGAATTAGAATCAATACCAAAATAATAGAAATAATATTCTGTAATAAAGGTGTCATTCATGCAAATAGAGAGCTCATGATAACCTTCATCAAAGGGAACAGACAAATTATTACCAGGTAGTGCAAGTAAGTCAATTATTGTTCCATTGTTATCCCATTCTGCCGTAAGATTATTTGCTCCAAATACTGTGAAATCAAGAAATGAGGTTGATTCTATAATTGTATCATTAGAAGGATTATTTAGTATAAGATAGCTTTCTGTTGGATCATAACCTATGTCATATACTTCAATTGCAGTATTATTATAATCATCATTCGCTCTTACTTCGAGATAATGCCAACCTTCTGTTGTAGGTAAGGTTGTATTACATGTATCAGTAAATGGTGTGTAACTATCTAAATCCCATCTATAAGAGCTACTTGTTGCTCCAGAGACAGTTATTTGGATATCTCTTTCTTCATAATAATAAGAGGAATTTGTTATGCCTATAACTTCAATCTCAGGGTAAGTAGCACTCTTATGATAAATCTGCATTCCTAAAATTCTATCATATGCGCTAAAACTATAACTATTAGAATACACACCATCGATAATATCCCAAGAATATTGTCCGCCTGATTTGTGGCTAGAAGTTAATCCTACTTCTGCCCAAGCACTTAAATCTGAAACTTTCCCTTCAAACGTAAGTTTTAATCTATTTCCAGAAGGTATTATGTATGTATCATTGAGTGTTAGTTCAAAGACTTTCTTATTTGCCATTGACATCCCATGAGGAAGAATTTCTTCATGCGATGCGATTTCTGTAATATTACCAATAGTTGGGTTGAATATAGATACCCTCACTCTAATAGTAAAATCAACAGTATCATAATAATAAGTAGATATATGAGAAAGGACATGTATCTTTCCTTTTATATTTGTAGATTCAGAGAAAACAGGTGAAAACATACTAGAGTTAATGTAAGGGGAAGTTTCTTCAGTAAGAGGATAATAGGTGTCAACTTGATCTGGCCAAGTTTGAGGTTCTGTTTCATCCATAAGGAAAGTAGTAGTGAGTGTTGAAGGAGCATTATTTCTCATAGTTTCATATTTTTCGAGAACATAGACAGATCCATCGTTGTCTAAATCCACAAATTCGTTATGAGTAAAAAAACCATTGAGAATATAATCTCCTTCAATAAATGTACTTGATAGTACACCTGGAGGTTTACCTTTATATCCAGTTTTAATTGAATCCACATTACTGATAGGATTTGATGATACAATCTGGTCATCTTGAACTATTGATATTTCATCTAGTTCAGGAAAAGATAGTTCATAGTAAACTAATGAGTTAAAAAAAGAAAAAATGATAATAAAAGCAATAATTGTGTTTAAATTCCTCTGCATTCTTGAACGCCTAAATTGTGGCTTTATCCCCAGTTCCTTTGTCATAAAGAAAAGGTAATACAATTTTAACTATAGACTCATAGATAATTTAAGTAATATTATAATTGCAACTAGAAAAATAGAATACAATAAATATCAAACTAGCTTTCTTCGATATGAACGAGACCATTGTTGTTTAAATTTCTCAACATCATCTACACTTACAAAAAGATCATAACTTATGAGAAAATCCTTATCATTACTCTCAAGTTTTGCTTTAGTTAGAGCTCGAGCCTTTGAATTCTCTTTAATAACTTGCATATCTTTTTTAGATTTTAATTCTGCTTTTGCTGGATTTTTATTTGATACCATAAATACAGAATCTTCATTGAAAACAACTTCTACACCATCTTCAGGTATTCCCCCCACTTCTCCTTTACTGAATTCGAGTGTTGTTAAGTCTTCTAATTGATTATAAATTAAGCGTGATTTAGTAGGCTTTGGTTTACTTGTATATCTGTCCATCGGCATTTCTATATCACCAAAGATAGGTGCAGCTTTAGGGTCACTTTCTGGTACAACGGGCAATATCAAACATGATTCGTGTTCTTCTCCCCACCATATCGTGTTTTCAGCAGGAGAAGGTGAAGGCCATATGTTAGGAAAATCAGAACCAGCAAAAACTAACTTCAAACAATGTCCTGGTTTAAATATCCATGAAGTAGTGTCAAGCTCAATATCTAACTTTACTTGTTTTCCAGGAGTTAGAGGTTTGGGTTCTGTATGTGATTCACGATGAGTAACATTAAGTACACCCCAAGTAATCAAATCTGAAGAACCATCAGGAGCAAGGTCGAATAATTTCGTAACTATATTTACGACTGGTGCTGTAGCACTGAAAGTTAATCGTACTTGAGGTCTCCCCATAATTTCTATCCTCTCTGTTAAAGGATCTGTAATGTAAGCTAGAGATTTAGTATCGTCAAAATCACGAGCATAATCACCACCAAAAGCGATAGTTTTATTCCAACTAGGATACCCCATTCCTACCGATGCAAAATAGGTATAATTATCACAACCACTTCCCTCAAACTCTTTCTTCAATGTTTTTTTAGAACATAAGTAGAAGTTTTCCTTGCGAGAATCTTTTATAGGCCATGTAGGAATATTTCTCCAATAACCAGAAGAAATTTGAGGAATTGATTCTCGACCACTTGTTTCCCTCATATATGCTATGAAATTTGGTTCTTCTAAGATCCCTGTATCTATTCTTTTTAACCAATGATCAAACCAACGTACTGCTTGTGGCATGAAATTTATTGCTGGACCAGGATAACCCCAATCTGGAAATACATGTCCCCAAGGACCCATAAGTAATTTCTTGGGGGCCTTTAAATTTTCGAACATCCTAATAGCACAGTTACGATACATATCTAACCAAGCTCCAATGATGAAAACAGGACATTCTATCAAATCATAATTTGGACGTAGAGAAGCTGGTCTCCAATAAGGTTCATCATGTTGGTATTCTAACCAATTTAACTGATAGGGAGAATTACCTGCAAGATGTTCATCCCAGATTTTCTCAAAACTCTCACCAATATATTCAGGAGGAGGTAGAGCATTCATAGAAACCATCATAGTTGCCCATCCTGCTAAATCATCAATCGCACTTAAAGCTCCCCCAACATAATGTACATCATCTGTGTAACGATCATCAGTTCCATAGAGTGGTATAATTGTTTTCAGATGAGGTGGACGGTGCATTGCTACTTGAGTAGCAGTGAAAGCTGCGTAAGAAGTACCCATCATCCCTACGTTTCCATTACACCAAGGTTGAGCTGATACCCATTCAACAGCATCATAACCATCTTCTTGTTCCTGCAAAGGATATTCATCAGTTACTGTACCTTCTGAACCATCAGTTCCACGAACACCAAGATGTATGAAGACATAACCATGTCTAGCAAGATAATGAAAAAAGTTACCTCGCCAGATTGTACGGAAATCAGAAGAACGATAGGGATCATAGTTGATAACAGCAGGAAAAGGACCTTCTCCCTCTGGATACCAAGCTTTAGCAAATAGACGAATTCCATCTCGCATTGGAATTTGCCAATTCTTCACCTTAAGATCATAAATTGGTTTAGAATGAGGTTTAGGTAAATGATTCATCCATGAATTGGGATTGTCTTTCATTTTAATCAATCATTTTGAATAACCATCGAAATAATTTAAAGATTTACTCTAATATCGTTGAACTAAATCCGTAAAATGTATATAAGTGAGACTTGAGATTTAGTAGATTAATTTTTTAATTTCGATATATCACAATTTTTATATATAACAATAATTTCATATTCGTCATGAAACCGATTTTTTCACCAACCAAAATGCTTGATTCTTTAATTTTAATGCAGATAGTGATTGAAGGACCTCAGCATGGTTATGCTCTAGCATTATCAATTGAAGAGGATTTTGGATGGAAACCTAGTCAAACTGCAGTCTACAACTCATTGAAATCAATGGAGAGCGAAGAGTTGGTAATGGTAGAAGAAAAAATAGAAAGTGGGCGTGTTCAAAGAATTTATTCAGTTACAAAAAAAGGTCGAGAAGTTTTCAGAGAGACTGGAAGACGTATGAGGGAGCATATGATTAGAAACATGTCACATTTTTATTCGTTTATGCAAAAGGTAGGTAGTATTGAAAACTTGGAAGAATCGGAAGCACTTCAAAGAAAAATTCATGCCATGTTTGGAAATTTAAGAAGAATCTCTCATTTGACTTTAATGTTACAAAGAGAGGCTCCTAAAGAAACTCAAGAAGTTATTGAGAATACACTTACATCTCTCGAAAAAATTGCTAAGAAATTTGATATTGAATGTCCTGATATGGAGGAATTGAAGAAAGAAACTAAGGAGTAAAAAACAATGTTAAAATTACTAAAATTTTCAAAACCTTACTTATTATTAATTGTATTTTCAGTTGGTTTGTTATTTGCACAAGCTAACTTGGAATTAGCATTACCTGATTATCTATCCAATATTGTTGACACTGGAATCCAACAAGGGGGAGTAGATAGTTCAGTTCCTGAAGCTATTCGCGAGACTGAAATGGGAAGGATACTTATCTTCATGAGTTCTGAAAACCAATCGATTTTATTAGAAGATTATACTCTAATCAACGATACTTCTTCTGATTATGATACGTATCTAGAGAACTATCCGATATTGGAAAATGAATCAGTTTATGTCCTCAATGATCTAAAGAAAGCTGAAATAGAAGAATTAGAATCTATAATAATAAAACCTATAGTGGCAGTTTTCACAATCGAACAACTTGTAGCTACAGGTAATGTAACACTAATTAACGAAACTCTTGGAGTAGATCTTTCTTTATATCCTCCTGGAACAGATGTTTTTGATATCTTGAGTGTTTATCCAGTTGAAATCATAGATATAATCCTTGATGGTATCACTCTTAACTTTGAAGCAATTGGAGAAACGATGCTTGATCAAGTTGCAGTTGTAGCTGTTAAGAGGGAGTATGAAATCATTGGTATGAATACGGATAGAATACAGAACAGGTTTATCTACAAATCTGGAGCTTTGATGATACTGATGACATTGCTAGCAGTAATCTGTACAATTTCAGTCAGTTTTTTGGCATCTAGAACAGCTGCAGGGATGGCACGTGATATACGAAGTGATTTGTTTAGGAAAGTTGAAAGTTTCTCCAGTATTGAATTTGATAGTTTCTCTACTGCATCTCTAATTACTCGTTCAACCAATGATGTTACTCAAGTGCAAGGTGCTATTTACATGATAGTGCGTCTTGTTGCTTATGCACCTATACTAGGTATAGGAGGGATTATTCGAGCTCTCCAGAAAAGCAGATCTATGTGGTGGTTAATTGGTGTTGCAGTTCTTGTGCTGATAGTGCTTATAGGTATTGTTTTTGTTTTAACTCTTCCAAAGTTCAAAATTATGCAAAAACTAACAGATCGTCTCAATCTTGTTGCCCGAGAGAGTCTTTCTGGTATGCTAGTTATCAGAGCATTCAATATGGAGAAATATGAAGAAAACAGATTTGATAAAGCTAATATAGATTTAACATCTGTTAGTCTATTTGTTACTAGAGTTTTTGTAATCATGATGCCTTTTATGATGCTTATTATGAATGGTCTTGTGGTAGGTATCATCTGGGTCGGATCACATAAAGTTTCTGAAGCAGCTATGCAAGTTGGTGACATGATGGCCTTCATGCAATATGCTATGCAAATAGTATTTGCTTTCCTTATGCTAACCATGATGTTTATTATGATTCCTCGTGCATTTGTAGCAGGTAATCGTATCCAAGAAGTATTAGCAACAGAACCAGTAATCAAAGATCCTCAAGAACCTGAAGAATTTGATAAACCATTCAAAGGTAAAGTGGAATTCCGCAATGTATCTTTCCGTTATCCAGGAGCAAAGAAAAATGTTCTTCAAGATATTAGTTTTACTGCTGAATCTGGTCAAACTACAGCTTTCATCGGTGCAACGGGCTCAGGAAAATCAACAGTAATCAATCTGGTTCCAAGGTTTTACGAAGTGACGGAAGGTTCCATATTAATTGATGGTGTGGACATAAGAGATGTAACGCAACATGATCTTCGAGAAGTGGTTGGTTATGTACCACAAAAGAGCTTCCTTTTCTCTGGTACGATTGAAAGCAACTTACGATTTGCTGATGAAGATGCGAGTGATGAAGCTCTTCATTCATCAATAGATGTTGCTCAAGCTGCAGAATTTGTATACTCAGAGGATGTAGGTATAGAAAGTGAAATTGCTCAAGGTGGTATGAATGTCTCTGGTGGTCAAAAACAGAGACTTTCAATAGCTAGAGCATTAGTTAAGAAACCACCAATCTACATATTCGATGATAGTTTTTCACAATTAGATTTTAAGACTGATGCAAACTTACGAAAAGCTCTAAGAAAACAAATGGGAGATAGCACACTCTTAATCGTTACACAAAGAGTTTCAACTGTTAAAAATGCTGAACAAATCATTGTATTAGATGATGGTAAAATTGTTGGCAAAGGGACACACGAAGAGTTGCTTGAAATAAATGATATTTACCGAGAAATTGCCACATCACAACTTGAACTGGAGGATCAATCATGACTCACGGACCAGGACCTGCAGGAAGAAGACCAAGAAGAGGAGGACCCGGTCGAGGTGGACCAGTAGTTGGAATGATGAAAGGAGACAAAGCAAGTGATTTCAAAGGAACGATGCGTAAGCTAATCAGATATCTTGGCAGATATAAGGTAGTGATACTTATTGCAATTTTTATTGCAGCAGTATCCACAGCAGCGAGTATCTTTGGTCCAAAAATCCTTGGTCGAGCTACAACTACATTGTTTGAAGGTTTAATCGAAACAGTGAGAGGAACAGGTGAGATTGATTTTGATGCTATCAAGATGTTCATTTTCATCACACTAGCACTATACATTGGATCAGGTATATTCGCTTATATTCAAGGTTGGATAATGGCTAGAGTCTCAACAAGTATTGCTTATCGATTTCGAAGAGATATTTCTTTGAAAATTAACAAAATGAAACTCAAATATTATGATAAGACCACACAAGGTGAAATTCTTTCTCGTATCACAAATGATGTGGACACAATCAATCAAACTTTGAGTCAGAGTATCTCACAGATAATCACTTCTGCTGTAACAGTTGTAGGAGTACTAGTAATGATGTTTACTATCAGCTGGATGATGACATTAGTAGCAATAGTAATCATTCCTATATCTGGATTGGTAGTTGCGTTTATTGTAAAGAAATCTCAAAAGCATTTTGACAAACAACAAGAATACATTGGACATGTAAATAGTCATGTAGAAGAGATGTATGGTGGACACGTTGTAATGAAAGCCTTTAATGGAGAGGAAAAAAGTCAAGAAAAGTTTGAAAAATTCAACACCACACTTCATAAATCTGCATGGAAATCACAATTCTTCTCAGGATTAATGATGCCTGTAATGAACTTTGTTGGTAATCTAGGTTATGTAGGAATTGCCATTATGGGAGGATGGTTAGCTATTCAAGATGTAATTGGTGTAGGAGATATTCAAGCTTTCATACAATATGTACGTTCATTTACAAGACCAATTGCTCAACTAGCTAATGTATCCAATGTTCTACAACAAACAGCTGCAGCTGCAGAAAGAGTATTTGAATTTATAGAAGAACCTGAAGAAGTAGCAGAAACAACAGAACCAGTTAAACTAGAAGAAGTAAAAGGTCTAGTGGAATTCCGCAATGTGAACTTTGGTTATTCTCTAGAAAAAACTGTCATTCACGACTTTTCAGCCATAGCAAAACCAGGACAAAAAGTTGCAATCGTTGGTCCAACCGGTGCAGGAAAAACTACAATGGTTAAACTGCTTATGCGCTTCTATGATATCAATGATGGTGCAATCCTTGTAGATGGTTCAAACATCTATGATTTCACTCGTTTAGATTTACGTAATATGTTTGGTATGGTCCTTCAAGATACTTGGTTATTTAATGGAACTATACTAGAAAATATCCGTTATGGACGTCCAGATGCAACAGATGCAGAAGTCGTAGCAGCAGCTGAAGCAGCTCATGTTGATCAGTTTGTTCATACACTAGCAGGAGGTTACCATATGGAGCTTAACGAAGAGGTGACAAATGTGTCTGAAGGGCAGAAACAGCTTCTAACAATTGCAAGAGCAGTGTTAGCTGATCCTCCTGTCCTTATTCTTGATGAAGCTACTAGTTCAGTTGACACCAGAACAGAAATACTAATTCAACGAGCAATGGATGAGTTGATGAAGAACAGAACAAGCTTTGTTATCGCTCATAGATTATCAACTATTAGAAATGCAGACTTAATACTTGTAATGAATGAAGGAGATATTGTAGAACAGGGCACACATGAGGAATTACTTGCAAAATGTGGATTCTATGCTGAACTGCATAATAGCCAATTTGAAGTTACTGAGGAATTACCTGAATTTGCACAAATAGAAGCATGTGATTAAAACTTATTGAATATACTTGAGGATATCAGAGAATTCTCTAACTATTATGATATCCTCAAAGTTATGTTGCTCTAACGGATCAAAGAGGATTGGAACCATTCCAACTCTCTGAGCCATCTTTACATCTAATTCGTAGTCATCACCAATGTGAACAATTTTCTCTGGATGTTCTGTTTTCATTTTTTCTAATGCAATTTCATATATCTCAATCTTATTTTTGTGGTAACCTACTTCTCTCGTGTGGACAAATATGTCAAAGAATTCCAATATTTCCAATCTCTTCATTACAGATAAGAACAAATCTGGAGAAGCATGAGTTAATAATCCCATCTTAATTCTTTGAGTATAAATATGCTTTAGAGTTTCTTTGCATTCAGGATATAATCGAAAGGTTGAGCCAGTACTGAACTCTTGATCAAATTCTTCACGAACTACATCTTGAGAACCTTCAGGATCAATTCCTATTGTTATAAGTACTTGAGAGTTTAGCCTGTGTCTATCAGCATCTGATAAATCAATAAAAAATTTATTTATCTTATCATACTCTCTGTTTTGTCTAAGCATTCCTTCCCATATCCTTGGATCATCATGGGAGATTTCTACTCCTAACCTTTTAGCAATTTTTGACCAGATATTAGTTAATGCATAACGTGAATCTATTAATGTTCCAAAGAAATCAAAATAAACACCTTTAATTTTTTTTGACATTTAGTTCACTCTGTCTGAATTATTCTTCTTGAATAACAAAATCATCTCTTTCTTCAGGGGGCCATCCTCTAGGAGTCGAACCTCCTTTTCTGAAACGAAAGTCACAGTAAGGACCTCCGCCAGCAATAGTCTGTGTTCGTTTAAATTCTACATTCTTCAGAACATTAAATGGAGCATAATCTGTCATGCAGATATATGGGAGTAACTCTTCTCCTCCATGTTTACTGAAGAACTTTTGTACAGCACATTCATGGAAATTAACTCCCCAGTCAAATTCTTCTCCATCTCCATCAACAAATACCATTTTCCAATTCTCTGGATATGCTTTTTTTATCATCAAATCGATTTTCTTCTTATAGCTGTTCTTAATATAGGAAGAGAATAATAATTTAGATGTTAAGAATTTCATAAGTTTAGATTGTTTGAAAGATTGCCTTTCTCTTATTTCATACATTATTTGAGCAATATTTCTAACAGAAGATCCTTTCCTTCTTAATACTTTAAATAATGCTAAGATCATAATTGAATCAAAAAAATCGTTTAGAGAAAAATTTTCTTTTCCACCAATGTAAGGGACATGAGTTAGAAGAGTCTCTACTTCTTTGATAGTCTCTAAAATAATTGAATCGATTTCACTAGCTGAATAATAATTGGAAAGAATTTTAGTAACAATCTTAGATGATTTGTTAAATCTTCTAAATAACTTCTTTTTTTTGTAGCTATATTGAGTTTCAGACATAATTGGTATATAGAATCATTCAGTATAATATATTTTTGCCTTAAAGTAATAGAATCTTGAGCTAAATAGGTGATTTACTAAATATGATCCTCAATTTTGTGCGGAGACTTTTTAAGGAAACATTACCTACCCTTTTTTTGATACAAATGAACAGAATCAATAAAGTTTTGGTAATTATATTGATAACAATCCTATTTACATCCAGTAATGTAAGGAGTGCCACAGCACCAAATCTGCTCGAAGTATATACAGGAATAAGTATAACTGGAGACCTTAAACAACAGGCTATTCTTGGAACTATGGAGTTTAGTATAGGCAAGGTTTGGTATGATCCTTATACTGATGAAAATCTTGTAGAAATGGCTAGAAATATGACAGATTCAACACCAGACCCACCCTATAATGTCACGAAACAAATAGCAACTTCTTGGATTGTGGAAGATAATAGAACAGTACTCTTACCAGCTATCAGTTTATACACAGAGACCGTAGAAGACGCAGTATTAGTTTTCTTAAACATAACGGATTTAACGAACGTTCAAGAAGAAGATTTAATAGTCACATATCATGGAGTGAATTACACTTACATGGACATAGATACTATGTCACAGCTTTATGCAAATGTTAGTTTTTTCGTTCTAAGTTTTCTACTTGGAAATGCTCTTGAACTGCAATTAATGCCTTTGTCTAGATATGCAATTTCACCTCAAGCAACAATAGGTCAGGAGATTGACTATGGCAATTATACAGGAGAAGTTATGGGATTCAAGGATTTTTATATCAGTGAGACAGAAAAATATGAAGTTATTGAGGTGCATCATGAAGAAGAAACTGTATGGGTTGACTTTGGAGGGATTCCTGAACCATACATATTGGGTGAAACAACTTTCCTTTATGAAAAACAAACGGGTATTGTCATGTATTGGCTTGAATATAATTCTTCAGCAGATATTTACTATTATTTCAATGCGACAAAAGTTGTTGGAATCGCTCCAGTTGTATCAGAATTTACAACATCATCCTTAATCTTTCTTAGTACTATTCTAATTGCTATACCAATTATCATATACAGAAAAAAGAAAAAATAATCATTTTTCTATTTCTTTTTTTTTTCTTATTAAAATCACTTCTAAACTTATGAGTGATGAAAAAATAATCAATGTACTAGTTAAACTATATTCCACCGATTTCGTTGTTGTTTCAAAAGTTTCATCTGAAAACTCTATTTCATATATAACATATTTCAATTGATCTTCAGCTAAGTTTATCGGCATATAAGGAGCAGGTTCTCCAGCCATAACATCATCTTCCGAAAGTACATTTATGCCACTAACATAACCTTGTGGACTTACAGGAGTTAAGAAATGTATTGGATCACCATCTTCTTCTGATCCAAAAATAGGTAAGAGTATTTCAACAGATACAGCTGAAGTTGAATTAGCAAAGGGACTACATTCGATTTCATATAAATCAAAATGACCAGAAGCATCATCCCAATGGGATATGTTGAAGAAGATTATATCACTGGGATCTTCAGTGGGATTTATACCTGCACGAGTTATATTAGCTCTAATGGTTGAAAACACCACATGAGTTCCAAAGGGGTTAACCCTGCAAACTAACATCTCAGATGTAGCACTTTGTAAGCTGTTTGCTTCCTTCCCGAGAATTAAGATTAAATCACTTATATGAGTATCCCCCTCTTCTTGTTGAATTTCTAAATGTATTAGCAAATCATCTCTGTCATTAGCAAAAGAACAAGTTACTGTTTTTGTTTTAGGATCTGCAGAATTTAGTAAGGATCCAGCAGCTGTTTTACAAATGAGTACAGTAGGGACAGGATAGGAAGGTACACTATCCCAAAAATACTCTTCTTTCTTACCATCAAGAACATATTCAAGTTTAGATGTGAAATGAGATTTCAAGATTACTTCAGATAATTGAGTCATATCACCAGGATACACTAACTCAATTGGCACTCCAGTATCATGATTGATAGATAATCTGAGATAATTGAAATTATTAACAACAGTGCTGAAATTAGGTCGATTAGTCAAATCTTTGACTTTGTTGCCCCACACTTGGAAAACAACAGCTACTGAATCACCATCATCGAATTCCCATTCTGAATCTAAGTCACTCTCAGGATATCGAATATCATCAACGATCACATAAAACTCATCTTCTCCCACATCAGTTTGTTGCACATTTACATCTTCATAACCACCAAGATCAGTATCAAAAGCAACATGAGTGATATTAACATAAGCAACATCCCTAGCTTCACGAAGAGATGAATCTACAATTATACCATCGAAGATACCATTGTTTCCAATGAAGATTATCTCTAGCCCATAAACAACAATATCCTGTTTGGGGATATAGATCCCGATGTATAGTTTTGAATCATTATAAGCAAAATAAGCAAGTAGTACAATAGTCTCACCAGTTCTATCCATATTATCAAGAGTAATAGTTATTGGTGTAAGATCAGACCATTGAGAAAAACCACCATCTAAGGTAAGATAATCAATCTCTGGTGCAACATACTCCCACTTCGATGCTAATCCACTACTAACTTCTATTCTCATAACAAACAATGTTGTTACTAAAGCTAGAATTAGGAAGATAGAAAAGAAATATTTGTTCGATGATTTCATTCTTATCACCAACAGTCTTATCTAGATACTTATACATTGGGACATTTAAATCATTGGTGAAAAATAAGAATTCATAGAAAATTTATAAGTGTTTTAAAATGCCTTTAAATGTTAAAATCATTTAATAACAAAATTAACTTTTAAGGAAGTAAAAAAATGGCACATGATGTAAAAATAACAGTTGTAAAGCAGTTTGGACCAAAGGATATCATAGGAGAAGAATTCATTCGTGAATCAGGGAGACCAATAACAAAATGCTATATGAAGGAAGGCAGAGAATTTCAAGTAAAAGAAACAGGTGACATGCCAGATGATTTCTGTCATCACGCTTGGTATGGCATATACAAGAATGTTAATCTGCTTAGATATGGGGCAAAGTTTGAAGATTGGACTGGTGAAGATACAATCTATGGAGTTTGTCCAGATGGAATAAGACCTGTGATTTTTAAGATAGAAAGAATCTGAGCTAAGCGTAGAATGAACCTAAAATATTCCAATGGATCATCCACCAAACGAACACGATGGATATAGCAGCTATTATCGAAGCGTTTATTCTGATATTAATAGATCCTTGTTTTTTTATCCAAAGGAACATAATTAATCCAATTAAGACTAGAAGACTAAATGCTAAAATATAAGGTATAACAAGAAGTACTCGCGTAATTGGGAAGACAGCTTCTGTTACCAGCAGAATTCCAGAAAAACCACCATACAAGACTATAAAACCTATGAATCCCCATCCAGTAATTAATGTTGCAAGTTTTGTGAATCTCTCAATTTTTGTTTCTGGTAAATATTTCTCTTCTTTCATGATTTTCCTTCTTATTGGTAAATATGCCAAAGAGATCAGTATAGTTAGAACTATAACCGAACAAATACTCCAAGCAATTGGAGGATTATCAGCACCACTTAATCTTTCTAATGCATTCGCTGGAACATGACTATAAAACATGTGAGTTATCTTTCCTTCAGTATCTTCTTTAAACGCTAAGTAGAAACCATACTCTGGTTCTCTAAATAGCAACTCACCTACCTGTACATATTGAATTCCAGAAACAACTAGATATCCATCTTTATCTATAGTTACATGTTTGTATTCGATAAGATAATTTATCACAGCAGGAGTACTATAAGGACCACGTGTCCATCTGTAGTTTCCAATGAATTTCTTGCCAGTTTGTTTAAAATTGGGATCAGGTTCTAATTCTGAAATTGGTTCAGCAGGATAAAAATAGTCCATAAATTCGTAAACCACATCCCAAATTGGATCGATATGATATGCATTATAACTTACAAAAAATCCAATCTGCTCTTCGGGTATTAGTACTAACTCAGATCGGGTGTAGGAAACAGAACCTCCATGATTTAGTATTCTTTTTCCATTTATTGTCAATTCAAAAAATCCATGGGCGAATCCATCAAGATTAGGATGGTGAGAGAAATGACGTGTATGCATTTCTTGAGTAGTTGCTTCTTCTAGAATACGGTTAGAATTGAAACTACCATTATTGAGATGAGCTCGCATAAAATAACTAATATCTAGAGCTGTTGTTTTTAATGATCCTGCTGGATCATATCCCATACCATATGGATCAATGACTAAAGGGTGTAGATTAGAGTTTTTATCTATTGAATACTCTGTTACAAGATCTTCTTCTAAACCAGCAGATAAATAATTCCAAAATGTTGAACGTTTCATTCCAAGGGGAGTTAGTATTTTTTCTTCTACATATGGGGGAAAAGGTTTTCCTGCTATTTCTCCGACAATGTAACCTGCTAAAGAAGCACCATAATTGGAATAAGCTGATACTTCTCCCGGCGGTCGAACGCATTTAGGCATATACTCTATGAGAAAATCTTCTAATGAGAGATAAATATCTTTGTTAAATGACCCAGTATAAAAGAAATAGTCTTCAAAACCCAGACTATGACTCATAAGATCATACATAGTTATGGGACCATAAGGCATTGGAATTTTGAACGCTGTAAGATAGTTATTAATATCTACATCAAGATCTAGAAGACCTTGTTCATAGAGTTGCATGACAGCTGTCCAAGTGAATAGTTTAGAAACTGATGCTATTCGAAATATAGTTGAATTTGGAGAAACAGCTTTAGATTCCTCTATGTTTGCATAACCATATCCTTTGAGATACAATATATCGGTTGCATTAACAACTGATAAAGTAACACCAGGAAGAGTATAATCAATTATTTGATTCTCTAAAAGGTTATCAAAAAACAGTTGTAGTTCTGTTTCATTGTTGGGATCTTTGACGAGTGTTGGTTGATGGTTGTTATTTTTAAAACTTAAATCATTAAGAGATGAGTTATTATAGTATTCAGCATTTGTATTGGAAAGGAATGGAATGGAAATTATACTAAGAATAAAAAAGCAAATGAAGATTATTTTTTTCATTTTTACACCAATACAGAAAATCAGCCACTTACATTTATAAAATTTTGCAAAAACAGTATAAACTTCAAAATAGAAAGGTAGCTTAATAAGTGCTCAAGAGTGATTGAGAAAGATTAAGATTAAAATTTATTCTTAACTTTTATAGGAGTTAAAGAAGTCTATTTATTGTGTATGATTAAACATAGAAGGGTGTATATTCAGAAAAGGAGTAAGTAATCATGAATGATGATTTAAAAAATCAGAGAATAAAATTGATTGAAGACAACATTTCTGCCCTTTTAGCGAATTGGAAAGATTTAGAAGGTGCTGAATTTATTCATGATTCTACAAAAATTCAACTTGTTACAGGTATGCCCTTCGCTTTCCTAAATTCAATTGCAAATACAAATTTTACTGGGAGTAATATTGAAAAGCAAATAGAAGATACGTTAGTTCCATATAGAACAAAAAAAGTTCCTGTCCTTTGGTGGATTGGACCAAATTCAAAGCCTGATGATTTAGATATTTATCTTGAAGATTTAAATTTCAAAAAAGGAGATGAACCACCGGGCATGTATATGAATCTAAAAAAATTAGACTTATCCTATAAGAGAATACCTGAACTTAGAGTAGAACTGGTCCAAAATGAAAAACATGTAGAAGATTGGGTTTCAGCATTCATTGCAGGTTTAGGTGGTACAGAAAATCAAAAGAAACATTTCTTTAAATCAGAAATGGCTTTACTTCAAAAAAGTGATTATGTCAGATTTATTGGTTATTGGAATGAGGAACCAGTAACAACATCTGCTTTAATTCTTGATGAAAATGTTGCAGGGGTATATTTAGTTGTTACTAAGCCTGACCATAGAGGTAAAGGATTAGGTACTGCTATAACAATTGCTGCTCTTAAAAACGTATATGAGAGAGGTTATCAAGAAGCAATATTACAGAGTTCTCAAATGGGGTATAACATATACAGAAGGATAGGATTTGAAGAATACTGCAAATTCAAATGGTATTTCTACAGATTTGAATAGTAGATGTTTTGTTAATCTTGGTTGAAAAAAGAGAAAAAAGAGAATTTCTAATAGAAGATAAAACCTAGCCAATTCCAATATCAGTGTTAAGAATTGAATTTCTAGTAATTATTGCATCATTTAGTAAAATGATCTGTTTATCAAAGAGGATTAAAACATAAAGAGAGAAACAGTACTAACTCTGAAAAGGTATAAATAGAAGGTAAAGTGAATATCAAGTTGATAACCTTGTTGAAAAAGAAATTATTTCTAGATATTATTTTATGCGGATTATTAGTAACTATATTATTAGGATCCTATTTTGTTAGTTCTGAAACAACACAAGGTGACCAATGTTGGGGTACTATAAAAGATACTTACACGTACATGCATGATTTCGATTATTATAACTATAAAAAAGATAATCCATTGACTAAAATCAGGGAGGAAATAACTTTCTGGGATGTTAAGAGTGAAGGGAATAACATATCATTTCGAACAGACTTAAAGGAAATTTTCTTAGGTATAGTAAACTGTGAGAGTGAAGAATGCTATGATGAATATCGAGAAGCATGGAAGTATGATAGCGTAACAGATAGTTTTGAAGTTACTTATAGATATGATAATATATCTCAGAAATTAGGATTTGTAGACCCACTCAATAACGAATCAGATTTCTTGGAATTAAATGTAGATATACCTCTGAATCCTGTCGAACTTGGTATTTACCTCATAAATTATTGGGGTGGTTTGGGATTTACTTTCCTTCCTGTATCACATTATAATTTTTCTTTTATGCCGGATTTTAGTATTTATGAAGAAGCTTATTCTGATTTTGAGATTAGTTTTAGTGAAATATTCAAATTTAAAAGAAAGAAATTTGAAGGATATAGTTATGAGTTTTCTTATACCTATGAAGATCAAATCTATGAAGGACTTAATTTCAAGCAAGAATTGTACACTAAATTTTCTTACAATATCCAAGGAGTTCTTTATCATTTTTATCATCATGATAAGTATTTTGAAGGAAGTTCTTCATCATATGAATTGACAAGAGAAAGTTTTTTGGATTATTCAATTGAAACTTATGATGATAGTTTGGTTATTGCTACTTTTTCTGCTGTATATGGAATAAGTGGAATCTTAGTATTTGTTATTGTTCTTATTGGCAGGAAAAAAAAACAAACTTGAACCGCAATTGAATTTCTCAAAAATTGTTTATTTTGAAGGAAGATTTAATAGATAAACAAGATTCTGTTTTATTTATGCCGTTTGTAGATAATAAAGGAATAAAAATACATTATCAAGTTGAAGGAAAAGGTTATCCAATAATATTAATAACAGGTTTTCAAGGATCAATTGAAGACTGGTATAAATCCAATTATGTTGTTTCACTAAAGCAAAAATATCAACTTATACTGATTGATAAAAGAGGACATGGGAAAAGTGACAAACCTCACAATCCTGAGGACTATATACAAGAGAAACTTGCATCAGATATTATAGCAGTTATGGATGAGTTAGAAATTGAGAAAGCACATTTCTGGGGATATTCGTTTGGAGGATATATTGGGATAATTCTAGCTAAATATAATCCGGAAAGGTTTCACACATTTATATTTGGAGGAGTTTCTCCTCAAGAAATACAAGAAGAACAGCAAGAAAGAATGAATATGTTCTTTAATTCTATGAAAGAAGGTCTTAAAGGATATATTGACTTTCATGATAAACATGGAATTGAAATAACTCCTGAATATAGAAAAGAGATAGAGAGTTGGGACTTTGATGCACTAAATGCAGCAACTAGGAGTGAAGATATATTTCAAAACATGGAGCCACAATTACTGCAACTAGATGCACCTGTTTTATTCTATGCGGGAGAAAATGATGAATGGTATCATCATCCAAGACAAGTAGAATTTAGCAAGAAAATGAAAAATGCTAAAGTAGTTGGAATTCCTGACCATGGTCATGGAGTTAATAGAGAAAAAGATTTAGTTCTACCGCGCGTACTAGAGTTTCTGGAAAATGTAGAAGAAAATATGTGAGTTTACAAAAAAATAAATTGAATAAAAACCTGATAGAAAAACTTTCATTTAAAAAAATACATTTAAGAAGGTTTATGCTACTTATCATTTTATGCCGTTTGTAGAAAATGAGGGAGTAAAAATCCACTATGTTGTTGAGGGACAAGGAGCACCATTAGTAATGCTACATGGAGGACCTGGTAGTCACCAAGAATGGTATGCATGTAATCACGTACATACTCTAATGAACCAATATCAACTCATTCTTCCTGATCTCAGGGGGAACGGGCAGAGTGACAAACCTCATGATTCGGAATCATATTCAACGAAGCATTATACCTCTGATATTATTGCAATTTTAGATAATTTGAACATAGACAAAGCTCATTGTTGGGGATATTCACTTGGAGGATACTTAGCTTTTTGTCTATCTAGAGATTATCCAGAACGGTTCCTCAGTTACATTATAGGAGGAGCTCAACCTATGGGATTAAGTGCGGAAGTAAAGGAATACCAAAATTCTATCAGAGAAAAACTCAAGAGAGGAGCAGAAGGTTTAATAGAGCATCTCAAGGAGAGAGGAGATACTATTTCACCAGAAACTGAGAAACACTTTAGAACTTGGGACTTTGTAGCAATTAACGCATGGTCAGATAATGAAGATATATTTAGCAAAGTAGATGAACATCTCCCAGAACTTGATGAACCATTTCTGCTTTATGCAGGAGAATTAGACGAATGGAATCCTTATCCCCATCTTGTAGAAATTAGCAAGAAAATGAAAAATGCAAAAACAATCCTCTTTGAAGCAAAAGGACATACAGTACAATTCATTCCAGGAGTTGTTCTTCCTCATGTACTAGAATTTCTTGAAGGAATAGAAAAAAAGGAATAATGTTGCTTAGTTCTATTATTAATATTGTAAAACTGAAATCCAATCATTTACATGCTTTTTGTACTTCTATTATCTAGTTCAGATTTAAATTTCTGTATTTGTTTATATTCGATAATTAGAAAAACTCCTGGAAAAATTCCAGGAACCATCCAAATTAAGAAGTAAAGAGCGAGTAATTCTCCTGATGACATTGATATTGATGTTAATACTATAGAAAGAATCACGAAAAACATAGTTATAACTAATAATATTATTGAAAGAATTCTTTTTTTCTTAATTTTCTCTGATAATTCTTCATCTGCAAGCTTTGTTAAATCTTTGATACTTCTCTTCTTAGTACTATCTCTTCTCGAGTAAACAAATCTAAATAATGTAAATGAAAAAGCCAATATGAAGACTATTGTGCAAGGAATAGCTAAGAGAGCAAACCATTCATCAATAAATCCCCACATAAAATATCCTGCAAAAGAACCTATTAACCCCCCAGATAAAGAGATAACTAAGATTATTTTAGCTTTAGTATTATCAGTTTTAGAATAAATCTTAGACAACTTATCAACAGAATCAGGCGTTTCTTCAGTTGGAACTTGTGTCATAACAAAAAAAATTGATTAGTTTTCTATTTAAAAGTTGTTACAGAATTTAGAAAGAAAATTAAAACGCAAAAGAGATTGGAATTCTAGACTTTGGTAATGATGTTGTCGATTAAAAAGATTTAAACTAGGTAAAGGTAAAGAATTAAGCCATACTCAGTATAGCTCTACTTCTTAGTTTGAAGATCCAATGACTGATAAAGGGGAATAACACTCTTAGGGTTCTCTTACTTGCACTGAATCTATTGATTATGTGCTTAGCAGTATTCATACCTGAATAGAAACAAGGAGGTAATCCTCCACTTACTATATTTGCACCAGCAAAGAACAATCTTCTTATTGGAGTTTTTCTACCTATTCTTCCTGAACCTTCTCTTGCTCCATACCAAGCTCCTTCAGTATTCAGAGTATATCTTTCAAAAGTTAAAGGTGTTGCAATAAGTTTTGAGGTAATATGCTTAGACAAATCAGGGATCATATTCTCTGCTAGCTTAATGAGTTTATCAGCATAATACTTCTTTATTCTATTGTACTCTTTACGATTTTCAAACTTCCATTTATTTCTCCAATTATAAGGAGCAAATGTGAACAATATAACTGAAGATTTACCCTTGTTTAGCAATCCTCGATCGATTTTAGTTGGAATTCTAAGTAAAACTTCTTTTGGGTTGAAATCGTTTTCAAGGTATCCTCTAACACATTCTTCTGGATCTAAGTTATAGACTAGATGTGATGGATAGTCTTTAAGTTCCTTATCTAATCCTAAGAACACTGAAAAACCTGAAATAGATTGATTTAGTTTGGCTATTTTAACCAAGTATCTATTGGGTATTTTCTTGTAATCCACATACTCAAATATGGTTCTTTTTAGGTCAGCATTAGAGATAATCCATTTTCCTTTAATAAAAGTCCCGTCTGATAGTTCTACCCCTATTGCTGTTCTTCTCTTTGTTATTATTCTTGATACTTTGCTTTTATATCGAATCTCTCCACCTTTGTTCTCGTATGTATTTACCATGCTTTCTGCGAAATTTAGCATTCCACCTCTAGGGTAAAAATACCCATCGAAAACAGGAGAGAAAAACATTATAGCTGCTGCTGTTGCTTTTATTGAAGCTGATGGTATTCCATACCACAGAATATAGACTGAGAGTACTTTTTTCAGCTGTTCATTGGATATGAATTTGGTAAGGAAATCTTTGTATGACATAAAAGCATATTTTCTCATCTGAGGACATTTCAATCCTATTTTCAGGATATCCTTAAATGATGGATCTACTCCTTCTTTTACAGCATTGTTAAATTCATTATGTATCTTCCTAAGTACTTTGAAAAGTTTCTTGATTTCATCTTCATTCTCTGGAAATTTCTCAATGAGTTCTTCTTCATACTTAATAGGATCTGCATACATTGTAACAGTCTTATCTGGAAAATGTAAAACTTCTAAGGGATCAACTCTGATATATTCAGGATTAATACCCAAACTAGCTATCGATTGTCGGAAGTTTTGATTTTCTCCGCACATAACTAAGCCTTCGGCTCCAGAATCAAAGTAGTAACCATTGTGTCTAAATCCACTTATGTATCCACCTGGTGCATTATGTTGTTCTAAAATCAGTGATTTCATCTCGGGTTTTAATGTCTGCAAAGTAAGACCTGCAGAGAGACCACCAATTCCTGAACCAATGATTATAACATCGTAAGTTGCTACTTGTTTTGGCATACTATCATCGAGATTCACTAGGAGTCATTCATAAAGTACTGCTTTCAACAAAAATCATTATATGCAGATAAATTAGGTTAGAGAGGTTTTAGTTGCATTTTAGAAATTGACTCGTGAAATTTGACACTATCACTACTGAGACTAGCTTGAATATTTACTTGGCTAAATATCAAGATAAAGAGGAATAGAACGAAATAGAAAGGTTTCATTTTCATATGTATCCTATAACGGTTTATAATCTCAAAAGTAAATTTTGTCCTTCCATTTTAAATAAGAGTTCTTTTTTCACCTTGTAAGAAGATATCTAAGTCTATTTTTAAGCCTTCTATTTCCTTTTTAGAAACTGAACACCTTTTTGGAAGATATGTCTGGAAGACAATAAGATAGGTTATTAGAAAAACCTTCTTATGAGAATAGCTGTTTTAAATTGATATCAATGACAATATATAGTTAATCAAGTACAATTACTTATTTGTAGAATTAACGATTCATTATACTTTGCATCTTTCATCTAAAAGAAAGGAAAATGAGAGACTTAATACAGCTCTGGCATCGTTAGAATTAATTTCCTCATTCTTTGCATGTG
>JAEOTE010000008.1 GCA_016839945.1 Candidatus Heimdallarchaeota archaeon
TATACATCGAAACATTTCATAATCCTGTCAAACTGATGTGTTACATTTACATAAACTCTTGAATCTGTTGTATCTCCATCTTCAACCGTTATATACAAACTTATATTCTTGCGGTGCGGGGGATACTCATCATTGTTGTTTTTATATCTGGCATAAGATAGAGCGTCTATTGTTATTGTATGAGTATATCGATGATCAGGATGCCCTATTCCAAGTGTTTTGTATTCTCCCCATGTAATAACAATATCAGGTTGTAACTTTTTGAAAACACTTGCTAATTTCTTTGCATTTTCGACAGAAGGGAAAACACCTGAATCAGGTATATCTAGAAGTATATATTCCACATCCAGAATTTCTTCTATCTTCTTTACATGTCCTTCCCTAGTTTTTGCAATCTCTTCTTTTGTACCTTTTATAGAAGAAGCATTTTCTCCATGCGTTAAGAAAACAGCATAAACATTGTCTCCACGGTCACTGTGATTTGCTAAGGTTCCCATTGCTCCTGCTTCATCATCAGGATGAGCAAAGACAGCTACAACATTCAAAGAGGAATCTTCGGATTTCATTAATTAGAAGTCCTATTATCCTTTTATAAAACCCAACATTTTACAAAAAAAATGAAAAAAGAGAAAATTAAAACTCGTATATCTGCGAATACTTTTCATTCAAGTGTTCTATGAGGTAATTAGGATTTGGAAATTCTCCAGTAACTTCTTTTACAAGTTCAGGTGGATCATAGAGATTACCTTTTTCTTGAACATTCTTCTTCAACCAATCAGTTAGTACATTTACATTACCTTTCTCTAATTGTTCATTCCAGTCAGGTATATCTTGTTTCAACTTTGTAAAAAACTGTGCTCCATAAACATTTCCTAGAGTATATGTTGGGAAATAACCAAAAGATCCTCCACTCCAATGAATATCTTGAAGTACTCCATCGCTATCATTAGGAACATCTACGCCTAGCGTTACTTTCATTTTCTCTTTCCACAATTCGGGTAGTTCTGCTATTTTGATTTTATCTTCAAACAAATCTCTTTCTAGCTCGAATCGAAGAATGATGTGTAAGTTATATGTTACTTCATCAGCTTCAACTCGAATTAATGAAGGTTCAACTCTATTTATTGCTAATAAGAAATCTTTATACTCAACGTCTTCGAATATACTTTCTGTAATCTCCTTAAGACGAGGTAAATAATGCAACCAGAATGATTTGCTTCGACCTATTATATTTTCATAAAACCTTGATTGGGATTCATGAACACCCATGGAACAGTAATTTCCAACTGGAAGATATCTTAGCTCCTTTGCTATATTTTGATCATAACAGCCGTGCCCTCCTTCATGTGCTACTGCAAATAAAGAGCTTGTGAAATTATCCTCTAGGTATCTAGTTGTTATACGAACATCATCATATGATCCTGTTGTGAAAGGATGAGCTGCAGTATCCAGTCTTCCTCTCTTTAAATCATAATTTAACAACTTCATGACATCAAGAGATATTTTTTCTTGAATATTAAGAGGAACTTTTCTTTTTATTATTGTTTTATCTGGTTTGTTTGGTGATTCATTGCATTTTCTAATGAGTTCAACAGTCGCTTCTTTTAGTGGATTAAATATTTCATTATATTTTTCGATAGACATACTTGGTTCAAAGAAATCTAGTAAAACATCATAAGGATGTAAATCAGGATTAAGATAATTCGCAAGTTTCTTTGATAATTCAAAGACTTTTTCTAGATGAGGTAAAAACTTCGCAAAATCATTTTCCTTTCTTGCTTCTTTCCATACTTCAGTAGCTATAACACTAGCTTTTGTGAATTCTGCAACAAACTCAGGGGGAACTTTTGTAGCCTTATCATAGTCTCTTTGAATTAAGTAAATGTTTCTTTTTTCTATAAAAGAAAGATTTTCGTATTCTTTATCTTCTTTTATTTCTTTAAGAAGAGTTCCAATTTCTGGGTCAATCTGTTTATGATGATTATGCATTGCAAGATATGCTTGTTGTTCACTTCTTTGCATCACTCCTCCTTTAGGCATCATAACTTCAGTATCCCAACCCATTAGTTGCTGTATTTCTCCTACTACTTGTATTTCCTTAATTTTTGATAAAAGTTTTTCATATTTCTCTTTCATTTCTATCACAAATAACCTGTGGACTGCTGTGACTAGAATACTCATAAATTTTTAGGAATAACTTAAACAAATATATAGTAGTAGTTTTATTGGTTCATCAGATGTCGAGATTAAAGATTCTAGGTGTTGATGAAAAGAACTGTATTAAGTGTGAGGACTGTATTCTTTCCTGTTCTCCTAGACTTTTCCAAGTAATAAAAACTGAAAAAATGGAGAAAAAAATAACTTTTGATGATAAGTTTCACAGATGTTTTCGCTGTGGCCATTGCTTAACTATTTGTCCCACAGATGCTATATTATATGAAGGTTCAGAACCTCCTGAATTATTTAAAGAAGCAAAGCATCCTGAAAAAATCCTTTCTTTTGATGATTTAATGAAGCTAATTAAAAGTAGAAAATCTATTAGAGTTTTCAAAGAAGAACCAGTTCCTAAAGAAAAAATTGAATCAATTCTAGAAGCAATGAGATACTCTCCAAGTGCGAGTAACCGTCAAAATAGAGAATATATTGTTATAACAGATAAAGAGAAAATTGCATCACTCTCAAAAGATGTAGGTTATATGCTGCTTAGATTAGGGAAACTTCTCAAATTTAAATACTTAATAGCTCCTTTTGTTGCAGGTGTTCTTAGGCGAAGATTGTTGAGTCCTCGAACAAAGTATAGCTTAGATATGTATGTTGAACGAACAAAGAAAGGAGATGATCTAATGTTCTTCAAAGCTCCATGTGTAATAATTCTCCATGCTCCTCTATATTCAAGAATGTCTGCAGCTGATGCAGGAATTGCCATAACGCATGGAATGTTTGCTGCTCTTTCCCTTGGTCTTGGAACATGTTGGATAGGCTTTGCTCACGAGTATCTTTCTCGATTCAAAAAAACAAGAAGAAAGCTTGGTGTTCCCAAAAAGAATGATGTTTTTGGAGTATTCATTGTTGGTTATCCTGACTTGGAATTCTTAGGTGGAGCTCCACGTCGACCACTAAAAGTAGAATGGATGGAGTGAGTTGTTATTTCTTAACCGAAGTAACGGATCCATCTATTAAATTGAATGTGAAAAACTCTCTAACTACTGGAACATGTGCTTCAATCACTTCTAGATCAAGTCGAATTAAAATGAACTTGGGGTCATCGTAGGATTCCCAATATCCACTAAACCATGGAATTGTTTCTGATATCTCTTTTTTCACATCAGGATCATTTACGATTTTTGCTTTCCCTAAACCGCGAATAGTACCTAAATCCTCTCTATCTTGAGCATTCAGAGCAAACTCCATGTTACTATTGTTCTTGATTTGTTCTATTTTAGGTCTCCCTTCTGTTGTACAACACCAACATTGATCTTTGTGATAAATAAGTGCCATGGGTCTAACACGGGGATGATCATTTTCCAATGTTGCAAGATACATTAATGGTTGTGTTTTGAAATAATCTGTGACATCTTCTAGTTTCATTGTTCATACCAAGTTTAAAACATTCAAATATTTTTGCTAGATTTTGTAATTCCAACTATTTAAATATTGAAAACTTATTTTCAAAGTATGACCGAAAAAAGAGATTATCCAATCAAATTTAAGAAGATGTATATGCAAGTAAAGGTTCAAGATTTAGAACGAGCTAAAAAATTCTACGAAGACATCTTTAATTTTGAGGTTTCATGGTATATGTCTCCTGAAGCTGGTTGGTGTGAATTTAATCTCCCTGGTGGAGATCCAAAATTGGGATTGAATCTTGCAAGAGAAGATGAAAAGATTCCACCAAATTACGGTATTCTAACAATGGATGTAGAAGATATTAAAGCTACTAAGAAATACATAGAAAGCAAAGGTATAGAAACAACAGATATTACCGATGTTCCAAATATGGTTTCATATTTCAATATGAAAGATTCAGAAGGAAATACTATACAAATTGTAGGAGAACCTAGAATAACAGAATAAAAGTCAAATATAACAGCTATACTTTCACAAAAAGGCATCAGAACCTCTGTAAACATCCGCCAAAAAAATTATTTTCGTACTATTATCGTATTATTTTCTCTAATACTTTTCACTGAAAAAATCTTCTAGCAAACATTTATTATCACTAATCTTAGTTATTTATTGATTAGAATGACTTTTTCAATAGTAGCTTATGATCCTGAAAAAAAAGAATGGGGAGTAGCCGTTCAATCTAAGTTTGTAGCTGTTGGGTGTATAGTACCTTGGGCTCAAGCGAATGCAGGTGCAATTGCAACTCAAGCTTGGGCAAATACAAGTTATGGTCCAAAAGGGTTAGCTTTGTTAGAGCAAGGATTAACTGCTGAGGAAGTAATTCATATACTCACTAAGCAAGATGAAAAAAGAGAACATAGACAAATTGGTGTTGTCGACTCTTATGGTAATTCAGCTTCTTTTACTGGAAGTGAATGTTATGATTGGGCTGGCCATATTGGTGGAGAAAATTATACTTGTCAAGGAAACATACTAGTTTCAGAAGATACAGTTTTAGCTATGTCTCAAGCTTTTAGAGAAACCAAAGGAGATTTAGCTGAAAGGCTTTTATCAGCTTTAGAAGTAGGTCAAGAAGCTGGAGGCGATAGTAGAGGGAAACAAAGTGCTGCCTTGCTTATTGTAAGAGAAGAGGGAGTTTATGATGGTGGTACTGACAAATATGTTGACATAAGAGTTGATGATCATAAACATCCAATACAAGAGTTGAGAAGAGTATTTACTTTGTATGATTTGTCCTTACTCAAAAGAGATGATAAGAAAGATAAAGTAAAACTTTCTGGAGATGTGATGAAAACGATCAAAGAAGTTCTCAAAATTGATGGGTTCTATGAGGGAGAAATTGACAGTAAATATGATGAAACAACTAAAGAAGCTCTTCAAAAATGGATGCACACAAATAATTTTGAAGTTAAAGAGAGAGAAGATAACTATATGTGGGGATCAGTTTATCGATACATAGAGAAAAGGAAAGATAAATCAGGGTGATTGTTTCTCCTCGAACTTTATCGAAACAAACCTTTTAAACAAAAAACTTTATTGGTCTCCATGACTTTTGAAGAGGATGTAGACATCATTATAGATCTTGTTAAAGAAGCAACTTTGAAGAAATTTGGTCAGGATATCGATCTTATTGTAGTTTATGGCTCTAGAGCAAGAGGTACTCATAGACCTACATCTGATCTCGAAATGTTTGCAGTTGTTGAAAGTAAATCGAAAACTCATGCTGAGTGGTTCTTTCTTTACAAAGGTATTCCAGTAGATTTTTGGACTAAAACATGGGAAGAATGGGAAAAAATCTCTATAAATAATCCTGCTGATAATGGAGGATTTTCTTTACAAGCTGGAACATTAGCAACATGTAATGTTATCTATTGCAAAGATAATAATACAAAACTTAGATTGGAAAAAATCAGAGATAATTTGAAGATATTTTCTGAGCCACGAGAGATTAGTATAGAATTTGTGAACAAATACTTCAACGATATGTATAATTTTCTTGGAAAGATTTACTTTGCAAAAGAAAAAGGTGACTTAATAGAAGCTAGGAGAAATGCATGGAAAATCATTATGTCTAATGTTATACTTTTAGGTAAGATAAATAACCGCTATTATCTCGAGAATTGGGGAACAAACATATACGAAGCTAAAGAATTTGATATTTTTCCAAAAGATTTAGTTGCTGATGCTAGGATCCTATCTTCAGAAGATAATTTTGATAATCTTTTGAAAACAGCAACTAGAGTAATAGATAATTTGAGGTTAATTTTGATTGAAATATTCAAGAAATATCCAATTGAAAAGGATATAGAGTTTCTAAGTACAGAAGTCAGTGCTATTGAATTCCTGTACAAAATTAGAAATGGAGCTCTTCAAGAAGATATAATCGCAGCTTCTTATGCAGTATTCGAACTTCAACCATTAACTGCACAAGATATTTGGATTAATGAGAAAAAATGGACTAAGGCAAGTCAGTTTCTTCTCTATAATGAGCTTCGAGAGAAATATATAGATTATGGTTTTCCAGATTTTACAAAAGCTATCACATCTCATGAATTTAGAGAACTAATCAAGCTTACTAATGATTATGAAGAAATATATTACAAATACTTAGATGAGAATGGCATGAAGATGAATTCTTTCGATAATCTAGAAGAGCTAAAAGCCTATCTCGATCTTAAGTAGAAACTGCATCCCGAAGCTCACTTTATCTTACAAGGAAACTTATTTTAAGACATGATTTTATTCAGGGATTAATGAGAATTCCAATTCAAGTGTTAGTTTACCCAGTTAGATTTAAGGAAGAAAAATGGGAATTTTTACTCCTAAAAAGAACAGAAGAGCGTGGGGGGTTTTGGCAAGGAGTTACTGGTCATCCTGAACAAAAAGAGAAAATTATAGATGGAGCAAAAAGAGAGTTGCTAGAAGAAACAAGTTTCATTCCCAGCTTTATTTTTCAAACAGTTTTCTCCTACACTATAAAATTAGATGAGAAAGACAAAGCAATGTATCCTCCTGGAACTGATGAATTAACTGAATATGTTTTTGTAGCTAGAATTGATCAAGAAGATGAACCAACAATAGATCCTTATGAACATGTTGAATGGAAATGGTGTAGTTTTGAAGAAGCATTAGAAACTCTTCTCTGGGAAGAAAACAAAGAAGCACTGAAGCACGTATATACCCTACTTTGAGAAAAAAAAGAGATATCTAATATTTATAGTTTTAATCATCAATTTGTTTAAAGGATTGTACAATTTGCATTGAACGATATGCAGCATATCCTCCTCCAACTAGAAAAGCAATAACACCTAAGATTAAGCTAGCAAGTTCTGAAATGAAGAAATAAAACAATATTGTTAAGATTGCACTAGTTCCTAGAAATCCAGAAAAAATACCTAGGGATGGTATCAACCACCCTCTAAAGATATAAACTTCAGTTAGAATACCTAGTTTCAAGCTTCGTAGATTTTCGTACTTATCATCTAGATAGTATTTGTTATTTTTTGTTCGACCTAGGAGTCCAAGCTGTTCCAACCTTTGTAAATGATATTGAGCATGACTAGCAGTCTTCAAACCAAGGTCTCTTTGTGATTCTCTTACTCCTATGTTCTTACCCTTTTTAACTGCGTAAACAAAAATCCTAAGACTAGTTCCTGTAAGAGAACTAATTAAATCTTCATCATTTTGCTTAGTCATCGTTCTATTCTCCTTTTTCGCTTACATGTATGGTGTGTATAGATCTTTTAGAACTTGAATATAATCATCAAAGGCACTTTCTGGAATAAGTACATCAGCTCCTATCATATTTGCATCATAATTAAAATCCCCATACCATGTTGTTGTTTTGAAGAGTATTAAACCTTCCATGTTAATATAAAGAAATATCACTGTACTATTTGCTAAATATAACTCTGTTACCCATTTTAGGTTTGGCATCTCTCCTACAGCTGGATAAGGGTCTTGACCATAAGTACCAACTTTGTCTGTATTATTTATTGAATCAAATAAACCTTGAGCTATCTGATTCACTTCATTAGTTGATAGCACAAAGACAACTTCATCAATAGGGTCAATAGTATAGGCTGTTACATTCCATGTGTAAGTTATATTATCTCCAATTCTTTCTATAGTTGAATAAATAAGCCTTTCATGTATCGCAGCTGTTGCATTACCTATTATCTCTACATGAACTACATTTGAGATTTCATTCTGTATCTCTTCTGCTAATTTTGTAGAATAAGGCATACCATTGTTTGGTTCAGGTATACCTGGATTGATATTACTAAAATATATACTTACACCAACTACAGTACCCACTACTATAGCAGCTCCAATCCCAATTGCTAGACCTTTGATGAAACTACGTTTCCAATATTTTGATAATAAATTTCCTAACGAATTTTCTTTTGACATTTTCATCACTGAAGTAATTTCACTTCAAGAATCACTGGGATATGGACTCTTATAATAAAATGTTTTGTACAGACCTTAAAAAATGTTGTACAAACGTTTGAACATACCTGCAAACCACTAGATTTTACTATGGTCAATTTCTTCTACTTCATCAGTTTGACTAACAGCTTGAATTCTCTTAACACCTTGAAATTTAGCAATAAGCTCAACAACTTCCTCAGGTATATTATCTTCCCATTTTTTTCCTTTAATCATCATTTCTCTTATCTTTTTACCACTATATTCTGAACGATTGGTTAGCGGAATCTCCCTTACTTCTTTACTCCCAAGCTTAGAAAATAGTTGTTGAACAAGTGGATTATTGGTAAATACAACTTCAAAAGATGGTACGAGATCAATAACATTGGCTGGCCAGATAGTGTTTCTATTTATGTCCGGAATAGCAGAAATGAAGATTTTTTTCAAATCAAAATTCTTCCTGACAAGTGCAGTTAGCATCTCTAGTCTCTCTCCACCTGTAAAAGGATTTTTTGTGGAAAAACCTTTCTCTCCACTGCCAATAAGAATTATCAATTCATCAATATCTGGTTGATTGAAAATATACTCAATCGCATAAATATGTCCCTTATGGGGGGGATTAAATCGACCTAAATATAGTGCTCTCATCTTATATTTATGTTAACAGACTAAAAATAAATGTTTTTGCCAAGAACACTAAAACTACTCATCAATAAAATATTGTTTATCTTTATTGGCTACAAGACCTTCCTTAATCATTTTTTGGAGAATCTCATTTAATTTTTTTTCGTGAACACCCAGCTCTTCTTGTAATTTTTCTAAAGTAATTTTTTTCTTATCTATTAGAATTTTCAATATTCTACCTCTATGTTGTCTATCAGATCCTGTAAACCTTCCTTGCTTAGAGAGAGGTTTAATGCCTGTTTTACTAGCAGTCAGTTTCATTGCTCCATAATCCATCAACGCGTTAGTCCAATCTCTTGCTTTACCTTTTGGAACTAATTTCTCTGCAATTTCAAATAGCTCCCTTTCACTTGTTTCTTCTGATGCAAAACCTTCTGCGATTAAAATTCTACGAATGTTTGTATCAACTGTAGCTAAATTAGCATTAAAAGCAAATATCAAAATTGATCTTGCAGTATATTTTCCAATTCCTTTTAATTCATGAAGTTCCTTAACTGATTGAGGGAAAGATTTCTTTTCTATTATATGTTTAGCAGCTTCCTGTAACCATAAAGCTCTTCGATTATAACCCAAACCAGACCATATTGATAACAATTCGGTTTTTTTTGCTTCAGCTAATGCTTCAAGAGTAGGATATTTCTTTATGAATTCCAAATATTTCTCTTTGACTCTAGAAGCTTGTGTCTGCTGTAACATAATCTCAGAAACCATGATATAATAAGGGTTGGTAGTCTCTCTCCATGGAAATTCTCTACTGTTTGTTGACCACCAATCAAACACTTCATCTTGAAAATCATTGATTTTTCTCTGAGCTATTGTTTTATTCATTGGGCAAACATGATATTATTTCTCAATTAAAAAACACTTTGAATTCCCAAATTTTTAAAAACAACCAAAGTAAAACTTCTTTGTGTTTCAGAAGAACAGAGAAAAAATACTAAAAATCTGTACTATATCCGCTTTCATTGCAATAGCATTCTTCATTATTGGAACAACTATAGCTATGCTTGTTTATCCTGATTATTCCTTTCTTGAACAATTCTTCTCTGAACTAGGAGTCAGAGAATATATAACCTTTCCTGAGGGAGGATCTCTTGAAAGAGTTCAATATCCTGAGATTTTTAATATATCACTAATGCTTTCGGGAATTTTTCTATTGCCATTTTTCCCAGCTTTAATAATTGCTATTGAGCCTAAAGGAAAAATCAACAAGATATTAACTTCCTTGGCAGCTCTTAGTGGTTCAACTGGAAGTATGTTCTTAGTTTGTGTGGGTATTTTTGATGCTGGAAAATTTATTGATCCACATGTTGTGGCAGCACTAGGTTTGTACTATGCAATTGTTATAACTTGTTTATTATGGGGAGTAAGTGTTCTTTTCCTCAATAAGGATTCTCCATACAAGAAATCAAAATTATGGTTTATAGATCCTTTTGCTAGTGCTGTTGGAATATTGATAGGAATCATTAACACTGGATTTTTAGGAATACACGAATGGTTTGTTGGAATACTACCTATGGCATTCTATCAGAAATCCTTGGCATATGTTTTTATTTTGTTTTTTGGATATGTTGCAATAAGAGTAATGTTCATTCTAAACAGAGAAAAGAAGGTTGAGGATACAGCTCAGAATTAAATATTCGGTTTTTTTTGTATACTAGATTTATAAATGATGAAAGACATAGATTCACTAGTATGAAAAGCAAAATAAAATTAATCGCTTTGGTAATTTCTACCTTGTTTTTCTTTTCTACGTTATATGGAATGAGTGAAAATAACATTAATCGCGACTTTACAAAAAGTAATTTTACAGGCTACTCTGATATTGGGTGGCATCTAGACCAAATTAACATTACTGGCGCATGGGATTATTCCGCTGGTTCTCCAGAAATCATTATTGCTGTAATAGATTCAGGGATAGATTTTAATCACACCGAAGTACTCAATGAATGGATAAACGTTGATGAATTCCCTGCTGATGGTATTGATGACGATTTAAACGGTTACATAGATGATGTTCGTGGTTGGGACTTTGTGAACAATGATAGCGAACCTCGTCATACAGTAGCTGATCCTGTTCACTGGCATGCAACTTTTATTACAGGTATTATCACTGCACCCTTGGATGATTATGGTGTTGTAGGAGTTGCACCTAATGTTACAGTAATGAACATACGTGTTTTGGATTCCGGCAATATGCAAGGAACTACTGACGGAGAACTTGGAGATGCAATAAGATATGCTGTTGATAATGGTGCTGATGTCATCAATCTAAGTCTCCAGTATTATACTGCTAACATATCCTATCTCGATGATATACAATATGCACTATCAAAAAATGTTTCAGTTGTTTCTGTAACAGGAAATACTTGGGCATTTCAAGGTGGTGGACAAGAAATCCCTTCTTACCCAGGGGCTTATGATGAAGTAATTGCAGTGGGGGCTACAGATTACTATTATAATAAAGCTGATTATAGTAATTATGGGCTTCCATGGACAGAACTAATGGCTCCAGTTGGTGATGAGGAATATGATGTGGTAGAACATGTTATAAACAGTACTTTTCCACCCCCTTCTATACCTTATGGAATCGCATATGGAACTTCTTTTGCAGCACCTCAAGTTGCAGCGGTAATCGCATTAATGAAATCAGTTAATTACACTATTCCTGTTGCTGAAATAAGATCAATTCTCCAAACTACAGCAATAGATCTTGGAACTCCAGGACTTGATCCCTTCTTTGGACATGGATTAATAAATGCTACAGCTGCAGTTCTAGAAGTATATAATAGATACAATGTTCCA
>JAEOTE010000114.1 GCA_016839945.1 Candidatus Heimdallarchaeota archaeon
ACCATATAGGTATATCAAATTTCACAATTAAAATGCTAGATGAAGCTCAAGAAGCTTGCGATAAACCAATTCTTGCAAACCAAATCGAACATCATCCATATCTTAAACAGAAGCAATTATTAGAGCATCATAAAAAGAAAGGAGTTCATGTAGTTTCATATTCTCCTTTAGCAAGAGGACAAGCACTTAATGATAAAGTGATTGAGTATATTGCTAAAAAGAATGAGATGAGTGTAGCTCAAGTGTGTTTAGGTTGGGTAATTAGTAAAGGAGCTATTCCAATTCCTAAAGCAACTAGTTTGGAACACATACAAGATAATTTTGGTGCAAAGGATAAACAAATTCCTTCTGAGGATTTAGAAAAAATAGATGAAATTCAAATCAAAAAAAGAATGGTTCACCCAATAGTTGTTGCTCCTAAAGAATGGAAAAAATGAATTTCAAAAAAGAGAAAAAAAGAAAAAAGAAATGAATTAGATTTTAAGTTATGCTCATATCTAACGCTAGGAAGTCATAGAATTCATCAACAGATGAGTAAATTGGACTTAGAGGATATCCATACTTAGGATATATCCAGAAGTTTGAATTTTCAATCGCCATTGTTCCATAACCACCTATCATGAGATATAGTATATCGGTATCTAGTACTGGAAATTCAGCTTTTGCTATTTTGAATTCAAATTGTCTATGATCTTCTATGCAATTTTCACTTGGACCATAAGAATATGCTATACTATAGTTTCCTGTTGCAATTGTGTTGCCTAGCACTGTAGCCATATCTTGTGCTGTTAATTTTAGTGCAATTTTATCAAATTGAATTTCGTATGGATTAAAATCAAATCCATCTGCATCATTCCACCCACGAAGGGAGAAATAAAACATACCAGTAGAGACATTGATATTGAGATGATTAAGATCTACAAATCTAATTGAATAGACATCTGCTGCAAAATCCACGGTTGTTTCAGCCATCACGTAGCTCCAATCACTTATATTTCCAGGCATTCCTCCATGTTGATCTACTGCGAAGTAGAATGAAGTTGGAATACCAAAATGTCCTGCTGCATCTGCAGTTAAATTCGACATTAAGTTAAGCTCTAGATCCATATCTACTAAACTTGCTAAGAATGTACTAATTTCCTCGTTTGGAAATTTTTTAGTGATATTTACACCAAAATGTAAATCTAGAAAGCTTCCATTAAGCCAGATATCTACAGGATCGTAAAACCATGAATTTGCTGTTAAATTCTTATCATCATAATCTTTCCATGTATCGTAGAAATCCCCACTAGCATTTCCTCTATATACTTCATATAGATCTGTTTGAGGTATAATTGGGATATCATAATAGTCTCTAAAACCTATTCCTGGTATATATTCATGTTCGAATACGCTATCATCGCTTACATTATAAAATAAGTATTCATATCCAAAGTCTTCCAAAGCAGAGAAGGCTAACTTTGATCCTTCAGCATCAGCTAATTGGTTTGCAAGCTGAAAGGTTATCCATTCACCTTCTTTATTATTCGTACGATCAGAACATAAGTCAACAGCAATATAGTAGAAATCATCATCTTCAGCAACAGACAGATAATTCCATCCATCAACATTTGATTTGTTTTCTGTTAAATCTAAGTCATTGTCTACGTCCAAGTAAAATGGAATGTTGTAGTAACTACTTCTCATCCATTCTTTTTTTTCAATAACTCCATCAATTACAGGAGTTAATTTCGTTGGAGATTTATCAAACATCCAATCATTTGCCCAAAACCACCCTACAAAAAATGCTCCGCCTGCGAGAATTAATACTAGGATGATTGCAAAAAATTTTGTTACGCCACTCGCCATAATATTCGCCTTTTCTATTTTTTTAAGCAAAGTACTATAATAGTTTAATAATATTTTAATATATCTACGAAATTCAAAATATGTAAATTGCTGTTTTTTTGTTTAAAATAACCAGCAAGATTTTTATGTATGTCATTCTTATTTAATATTTGATGCAAGAAGATCAACCTCCTCCACAATATTATGCACCCCCTCCATTGGATCCTGAAGAATTAAGGAGAAAAAGAAGAAGAAGGATTATCATATTGGTTACTATTATTGTTGGTGGTGTTTTAATTATAGGAGGGATTATTTTTGCGATTTTACTTGCCTTTACAGAAGCTTGCTCGAATTGCGCCAATGCCATTTGTAGTGCTACTTGTGGTGCAGCATGCGATAATTGTGAACAAAGCTGTTCAAATAGTTGTAATAACTGCTTAACTTGTGAGAATTGTTGTACTAATTGTAGTAGTTCTTCAATCGATGGTGTTAATGCTCAACCCGCAGAATTTGATGTGAAATCCTTCATTAAATATTTCATGGACTATCTATTTGATTGGTTCAATGATTTATTCTGAAGAGGTTTCCTTCCTAATTTGTGATGAAACCAATTCATTCAATTTCTTGATTTTTATATTAGTATTCTTATCTGGACAACATGGGATTTCAGCTGTATGTAAAGGACATGTGCTACATTTTCTCTTATTATGTCCTTTACCTCTTATCAAACCATATACTGCAAAACCTGCAAAGAGAAATAAAAACAATATAATTTGTAACCACCATAATCTTAAGTAAAATATCAAAGCTAGATATGCACCTAATCCTATACCTGCTGAGCTTCTGAAGAATGTTTTCATTAATTTGGTTGAAGGTCGTACAACAAAGTGAACAAGAGCTGAAAAACAACTATATAAAAACAATATACCCAGAATTAATGGTATGGTTTTGAAGATACTTGGTATTGTCATATAAATTATCAGAGATAGAAAAATAGTAGAATACAAGCTAGTACAACCAACACACAATTTTAGTTTTCCTACATTATAATAATGTTCTTTGTATTGACTGCATGTAGGATGGTGTGCAAACCTCTTCCATGCTGTAACTTTCATCATTTCTAAGTATATATGAAAAGGAGTAATTCGAGATAGGTTGATCTCTTCATTCAGATAAGGAGATTCTATCTCTTCTGTCATTTAATCACCGATATAATTTAACATAGTTGGTTGAAATATATAATATTTGTCTGAAATCATTGTCAGATGCTAGATGTCTTTTAACATTGCCCAGTTTGTAATGTTTGTTTCTGGGATTATTCTTTCATCTATTAGCTTGAATCCAAGGTGCTCATAGAGTGCGACATTTCCTTCAAAATTAGTTTCCAGAAAAACAGGATACTTCTCTCTTTCAATTCTTTCTAACATTGGTTTGATTAACTTACTCCCATAGCCTTTACCTTGATGTTCAGGATCTATTCCTATATTTGCTAAATACCAATGAGGTTTTTTGACAAGCTCTTTATGAAGATCAGTTATATGCTTAGTAATTTCTTCTATCTTTCTAATAGGTAATACTCTCTCATCTTTCTGCATCGAAAGCATTCTACCCATTTTCAGCGCTCCACTCCTTAAAGAACGCCAAAAACTCATATGTTCTTTATGAGGAGGTAACCATTTTGAGGTTCCTTCTATATTGCTTGTAGGTGCATACACTTCACCACATCTAATTCCATCACGTAATAGATATTCCCAAAGAAAGGGAGAATAGGTTCTTCTTTCTTCTTCATCAGGATATATTAAGCAAATTAGAGGATCATTATGAAAAGCTCTAGTAAGAACTAATGATGCTTTTTTAAGATCTTTCTTAGTAAGTAAGTATAAATCTTTGATAATCATAAGTATCTAAGTAAAGGATATAGATTTCTATAAAAAAGTGTCTAAGAAGCAATAAAAGGATTGTAAAATCATAAAAGAAAAGAAAATAGTGAGTATAATATTGTACCTATAATTTATTATTCTTCGTCTTCTTCGTCTTCTTCATCTTCTTCTATTTCTGTTTCTTCAAAAACTTCTTCAATAATTTCGTTTCTTAGTTCATACATAACTTCATAGGTTTTTTCAACAATCGCTGAAACCAAATCAGCTAGAACTTTTTTAGTTTCTTTTGTTACAATTCTTGCCAATTTCTCACCGATAATGAATTTTTGTACTTCAGTCATGTCTTCTGAAATATCTTCAGGTATTGTTTTGGCAACTTTTTTCTTGACAGAGTTTTGAACTTTTTCTGTTATCATTTTTAATTTATCTTCAGTGATATATTCTCCTAGACCATCTTCAATTTCTTCTTCTATTTCTTCCATAACTTCATCAAAAATAGTCTTTCCAAGTTCAGATAGTTTTATTTCTTCCTCATTCATATAAATCACAACGTTGTAAGTTTTGTTTGTATGATATCAATAAAAAAATTATGATGAGTTAGTATTCTGATAGTTTGTTATAGATGAAGTCTGCAATACCAGCAGAATGAGTAAATTTATTTGTCTTTAAATCAACAATTTCGGAGTTCTTTATCAAAGAAGCTATTTTATTTGTAACGATTGTTCTGTGTAATTTATCTTCGCTTTCATCAATCACTAGGACTCTACTTTCTATTCCTGCATAAATATCCCAGAATTTCTTGAAAGCAAATCTTGTAAGGAATTTTTTCCATTTTTTTGGTACTGCTTCTTCAATTACTCTAATGTATTTAGCAGCTTGAACTTTATCTTCACTCTTAAATTTATTAATCCAAAATCTACCAATAGGTGCAAAAGGACGGAAAAGAAATGAGGGGACAATATAAAGCAGATACCTAAAAGGGACAGGCATATCTACCTTACTCATAGGACCTACTAAAATTGTTAAAAATGGATTGATTTTCTTCTTATACAATGCATCAGCGTTTAATACCGCTCCAAATGAAGAACTGAAAAAAACTATTTCTTTAGGATCTAATTTTAGAATCTCGGGTACTTCAATTAGATCTGAAGACATTCTATCAAGTGTACCTTTAGATTTCTTTGCTAATTTACTAGATTTTTTTTCTCTCGTCTCTATATAATAAATATCAAAGTAGTCTTTTGCTTTCATTAAGAATTCGTCCCACCCCAATACAATAGAACCCCAGCCAGGAACAACAACTAGCTTAAATGGGCTTTTATCTTTTCCTTCTGCTTTTGTATGAAGAACTAGAATCTGAGAATCATCTGAAACAGTAATCATTTTTTCTTCTGCAATTTTCTCATATTCAGCTATCATCTTCAAGCGGAAAGCTGATTCATCATGATCTAAAGTCATAGAGGTTCCTTTCCAGTTATCCTTGAGTAAAAAAGTTACTTATAAAATTTTATGGTCAAAAGAATGTAAATGAAGTTTAAACCATTATAGATACAACTTTTTATACAATAATATTTTCACAGTTATGCTATGGCTAGAAATACAAACAATAGACTTGAATCAAATGGAGTTAATCTTAGTTCTCTTGGTCTGGGGATAGAGCATTTTGCAAGAGGTGTTAGAAGTTTAAAAGATTTATCTAGAGATGAGAATTCAAAGTTAATAATCGAGGAAGCCTATAAGTTAGGAATCACACATTTTGATCTAGTCTTCAATCTACCTTATTTCTTCCAAGTTTTCAAAGAATTTATCAAAGATAAACGAAAGAAGATCACTTTTACAACTCATCTTGGTAGTTATTTTAATGAGAAAGCTAATGGTCATTCAAAAACTCGATCTTTAAATATAATTCAATCAACTTATGATGGAATGCTAGAAAGTCTGGATGTTGATTATGCTGATATTGCTTTAATCCAGTTTGTTACTCATAAGGATGATTTTGAAGATATTATCAAGAGAGGTATTCTAGATTATGCTCTTCAATTGAAAAAAGAAGGAAAAGCTAAAGCTGTAGGTGTAAGTGCTCATAAACCAGATTTGTTAATGAAAATGATAGAAAAAAGAGATTTCGATGTTATAATGTTTCCACTCAACTTTGCAACAGGATCTATGGATTCAACAAAAAGACTATTGAAAGAATGCAAACAAGAAAACATAGCAGTTATTGGAATTAAGAATCTGCTAAAAGGTAAGGCCTTTAGCACAAAAAGAACCAACTATCCAGCATACTTCTGCGCTGGGAATAGATTTTCAATAAAATTAGATGTACCAGCTACTCCTGCAGAATGTTTTAATTATGGGTTTGATATGGGAGCTGATACTTTAGTTTTTGGCGTAAAAACTGTTGATGAGTTAAAAAACAACATGCGATCATATGATGAAGAGAGTATACCTAAAAACTATTCTAAAACTCTCAAACATTTTGAGGAAACTATACAATCTTCGCAATAAAACAGTATTTTGAAAAAAAAGCATCAAAATGAACAAAAAAAACGGTTCTACCCTAAGGTTTATACATTAGAACACTAGAAAGTGATTAGAAACGTTAATTCTTTGAATTACAACAAGTAAATTATGAAGAATTCACGTTCTGTAATAGTATTAAAAGATGTGAAAATATTGAAAGGCGAAGTTATTAAGAAAATTGATAACCGCGGATTTGGTTTTCTTAAATCTGAAGAATTGGAAGATGAAATTTTCTTTCATTTCTCTGAATTGAAAGATACAGATTTTGAATCTCTAAAAATAGGACAAATAGTTGAATTTGAAATCAAAGACGATCCAAGAGGACCACAAGCTGCAGAAATAAAATTAGCTTAGATTAATTGAAAAGTTAAATCTTAATTGTTTAAATCAGTAAATGTTTTTCAAGAGATTTTTAACTACTAATTATCTCGTGAAAAAATGATGTAGGTTGATAAATTGATTTTTTCTTTTTATTGATTCTTACACTTTCTTAGTGGGAACTATATAAAAAGATCCTATAATTTTTCTAAAAATACTTATCAAGATTTATGCTCCTAGTTATTTTACATATGAAATCTCCAAAAGATAACACAAAAATCAAAAAAAGTGAGAATTCTATTGATTTCAGTCAAAAGCCTAAAAACACAAAATGGAAAAAAATTCAGAAAAGCCTTCTCGTTTTTGGAATGTTAAATCTTTTGTGGTTTATTTTCAGAACTGGTACAAAACCATCGAGAATTGTATATCCGTGTCAGCGTGCAGCTTTGAAGAATATTTCAATCAGTTTTGCATCATTAATCCCTGTGTTCTCTCTGTCTATGATCTGGCTTAAACTTAAAACTTTGTTTTCTTTTGGAAGACCTCTCTTTTTTGTTCTACTAGTTTTTACTCCAATAAGCTCTGGCATCATTTTACAAGTGAATTATTCATATGAAGCAGTTAATTTGGATATTAAAACTATAGAATCAGTAGCAGGAAATGCATCTGATATTTTTATTGTAAACGGCCCTGAGGTGGCACATGTTAATGATTTAATTGACCTAATGAATTCGTATAATCTTTCTTTTTATCAGTCTAATACTGAAGGAGATACTCAAGGACCTGATGGATTAATAGCTTCAGCAGATGTTGTACTACTAAAAGTCAACTGCCAATGGGATAGACGCGGTGGAACGAACACAGACATGTTGAAAGAGCTCATACAAGCAATTGTAGATCATCCTGATGGATTTAATGGAGAAATAATCGTAGCAGATAATGGTCAAGGTCGAGGAAGTTTGGATTGGAGTAGTACGAATTCTGAATTTAAGAACCAATCAGCTCAAGATGTTGTGGATATCTTTTCATCATCATTCAAAATTTCTACATATTTATGGGATTATATTAATGCAATTGAAGTAGACGAATATTCTTTGGGTGACATTAATGATGGTTACATTCTTTATGATATTGCTGATCCTGAAACAGATATTTTTGCATCATATCCTAAATTCCAGACAGATTTCGGGACTAATGTTAGTTTCAAAGAAGGAATCTGGAATGGACTAACCTATGAAAAGAAGTTGAAGGTGATTAACCTACCAGTTCTCAAATCACATTCAGGTTACGGTGTTACTGCAACTTTAAAGAATTATATGGGTGTTCAAAGTGAAGACCTAGCGAATGGTCATAACACAGTTGCAACTGGAGGAATGGGCACTTTAATGGTTGAATGTGGTCTTCCTACTTTGAATATTATTGATGCTATCTGGATAAATGCAAATCCTGAAAGCTCATTAGCTGAAGGACCTTATACAAGCTATTCTGCAGCAACAAGAGTAGATATGTTGATTGCAGGATTAGATCCGGTTGCATTAGATTATTGGTCAGCTAAGAATATACTAATGCCAGCAGCTAACTTAACAGGTCATACTGATTGCTTTTCGTTAGATCCAGATAGTTCTGATAGTACTGGACTAAACGAAGCTTTTGGTGTATGGCTTAACAGAACTCGAGACGAACTTATCAGAGCAGGTTATAATGTTACAACAAATACTCAATACATGAACATTTATGCTAATTCATATACACCAGACTTTGAACCAAAAAATAAGAAATACTTGTGGATTAGTATAACAGGAGGATCAATAGCAGGATTGATTCTAGCTGCAGGAATAGTAATGAAAGTAAAAGGAATAAAAATAAAAGAACTCTTTCGAAAAAAAACCTGAAAAAAGAAAGATGTTGCTAAGGTAAATCCTTCACAACATCTTCTGGTAAATGAATTTCAAAAAGACCGTAAGGATCCCCATTAATAACTGTCTCAACGGTTTTTACTTCTACTGATTGATCCAAAACTATTTCCCAGTAGCTCTTATAGTACCCTCCACTACAATTACAGAAAACTGTTGGGATTTCATCAGAAGTTCCATCCTTTATAGCTTCTTTTGCCCAAGGACAGTGACAATAATAATATGCTCTCATTTTTTCATCTTTTTCAGTTAAGAATTTGATTGTTTCATGAGGAATTTTTATTGCTCGAATTATATTTCCATCCCTCACTCCTACTTCTATTCTCGGATCGTTTTTTACATACTCAACAACTTCATTATTAATTAGTTGAGTAAAATATAATGTTCCTTCATCTCTGTATTTCTCTAAAGCTTTAATTTGTCTTTTTCTTTTCTCTTTCAAGAATTCATCAATGTTTTTTAATTTCAAGAATAGTTCTCTATCTGGCTTTCTCCATTCATAATAAGAATCTCTCAACCCTTTAGCCAAGAATTTTTCAGCTTCTTCTTCGCCTAGTTTTTTCACTAATCTAGTAATTAGCTTCTTTGTATAATCAGGTTTAATTTTGGGATCTATACCTAAAGGAGGAACATCAAGATCTTGGAAAATATCATCCCTGAATTCTTTACTGAACTCCTCGCTTAGACGTTTGGAGAGATTAGACATTACTTCACTTCCATCAAAGACTTCCCTTCCTAACATGACAAGATTTTTGTTATCTGTGAAATGTCCAAAACCGATTATATTTTCATAAGCTAATCTAGTATTTTTTTCTTCTTCGATAAGCTTGCTTGAGAAATTGTAAAAAATCTGTGAGTTTACCTCTTTTATGGATATCTTTTTACCTTTTAGGAAATCTTTGAGTTCAGTTAGAGTTGAAATTGCTTCTTCTACTTTATCAAGAGAAATACCTTTTTCAATCATACTTTCTTTATAACGTGATATTTCGTCCATTTATCACACCAGTCAGCTATTTGTTAAGACACTTAAAAGATATCCCTTCAGAAAGATAAGAAGCATTTTGACAGTTATTTTTCATGTAAGGCATAATTAAATTCATCAAGAGATTTTTAAATAAAATTTAAATTTCTTTTCAATTTTTTTATTGAGAAAAATGAGAAAGTGTAAGGCAGAATTAAATTCAATTAAACTCTTTCAAACTATATTTAAAACTAATCCACTAAAGGTTATAAACGCGTGTTATGACCGTTTCTCTTAGAATCTTATGAGGTTATAAAAAGTGAAAAATGAATATACAATACATAAGAGAAAATTTGAACACTACATCTTAGAAGGATCCCATTATGAGATAGGAAGAATACAAGGAAAAATCATCAAAAAGAATCAAGAAGCAGTCAGAATGTATACCTCTGGAAAGTTCAAACCTAAAGAATCCAAATTTGCTAATTTCGATGAAGTTTATGAATTCTATGATAAGCATTGTCCAGGCTTGAGCGAAGAAGCTCAAGGTTTTGCAGAAGAGTTAAATGTAAAGCTTGATCAACTTTTTTTCTATGATTTTCCATTGTCTATCCAGAATAATTGCAGTCAATTTGTTGCCCTTCCATCTATAACTGAAAATAAACATGTTCTTGTTGGTAGAAGTTATGAATGGACTTTCAACGATGAGGATCTACAGCTACGCATAACTAAAGCAAAAAACAAGTTTAAGCATATTGGATTCTCAGGAATGTGCTATGGGAGATATGAAGGATTAAATGATCAAGGTTTATGTGTCACAGTTTCATCTGGAGGAGCATGGGATGCTCCACAAAAGAATAAAAGTTTAAATTGGGCTTTAGTAGTTCGCGTTTTACTCGATAATTGTAAAGATGTATCTGAAGCTACTAAGACTTTACTAAAACTACCTGTAGAAGGGACAAATAATTTCATATTATCAGATAAGAATGGGGATGCCATTTATCTAGAATGTTTAGATACTCAATATGATATAAAGCGTTATGACAAATCTTCTGATACTCATTATCTTATTGGTACTAATCATTATAATTTACCAAATAAAACAAAATACAATAAATATAACAATCCATGGCTATTGCCCAACTCAAAACAAAGATATGAGATAATAGAAACAGCTCTCAAAGAAAATATCCCTGAAATCAATGAAGAAACTTTATTGAGCATTTTGGCTAAAGAAATGCCTGAAGGAATATGTTGCCATTGGCATACAGATTACTTTGGTACATTGTGGCAAGTATTTTTTAATGTGAATTTAGGTAAAATAATAATAAGTTTTGGACCTTCAACACATAATAAATGGTATGTATTTACCCTCGAAGATGAAATCCATACACATGAATATGAAGTAGCATTCCCAGATAAAAGAATTATAATGTGAAAAATATCAACTATATTATATTAAGGAAATAATGGATTTAACTTTCTTCCTCTTCCTTAAATTTTTTGAATTTCATAATGACTATTGTTCCTTGTGGAATATTATCCTCAATTATGAATTCTCCACCTATTCCTTCAACAGTATTTTTAGCAAGACTTAAACCAACACCTTTTGGTAATCCTTCAGTCTCTTTCAAAGTTGGGATATAATTTGTAATGACATATTTCTGAAATGAACAAAACACAGAGAAGACTAATTTTGTATAATAAACATTTTTATTCTTTGAAAATATTATGTAGGTTAATGAAGCACATATTTCTTTCTCCACATTTAGATGATGCAGTGGGTAGTTGCGGAGGTTTAATTGCCAAATTAATTTATCAAAGAGAAAAAGTGTTAGTGTTATCGTTATATACAAGAAATATTGATGTTAGTAAATTACCTCAGAAATACCATAAATTCGCTAATTATGAAGAGAGAAAGTTGGAAGACAAGAAAGCAATGAATAGATTAAGTGCAGACTACAGATGGTTAGATTTACCAGAAAGGGCATATAGAGAGCCCATTCCTAAAAAACCAACAGGTGTTTTCAGAATAAAACTTACATCAGGTTTAGCTCAATTTCCTAATATAGTAAGAATTCAGGAAGAAATAAGTAAAGCTATTGATGAATCCCCTAATTCTATTATCTATGCTCCTCTTGGATTAGGTAATCATTTCGATCATGTTGAGGTTTTTATTGCTTCTTTAATGTATATGGTTGATTATGCATTATATGACCAATTTCGCTTTTATGTTGATTTTTATGGAATGATTAGCACTAAGATAAGAAAGAAGCATTATATTGGAAAGAAACTCATAAGAAAAGGTTTGAAGAAGCCAGAAAAATCTTCATTGAAGTTTTTTTTGATAACATCCGTTATGAATGCAATGATCTCAGGATCAGCAATTGAAAAAATGCTTGAAACAAAATACAGAAGTCTGAATTGGGAGCTAGAGTCAATATCAATTCATGGTTATGAAAACCTTAAATTTGCTGCTTTAGAATATTATGAATCTCAGATAAAACTGTTTGGAAAAAAACAAGCAAGGAAAGTAGTTGAGACATATCACAGAAACTGGGATAATTCTGAATTATATTTGAAAGCTAAACCAACTCATATCTAAAGAAGTAATTGGGAGATAGTATTAGATTACAATCTCATAGCGTTTTTTTGTTTCTTTTTGATACAAACTGTATAAATCGTCTAAATCAGCTTTCTTCACATGTCCATGAGCAGTCATCATTTCTGTGAATCTTTTTGGAAGTTTTTTGTATGCTTCTTCTAGTTTGAAACCTTCTTGTTTCTTGAATTCTAACCTTCTCTTTTGAATTTCTTTCCCTAATTGTGTTAGCTCATCAGCTGTTCTTTCTATTTTTAATGACGATAGAGATTTAACGGTTGTATCTATATCATAAACTCCTCTTGCGAAAAGACAAATTACAAGTGAGTTTAGTACATTTCGCCATTCTTCTTCAATAATCAACCTATTTATTCCCTCTTCGTTACTAATAGGTTTGTTGAGTATTTTCTGATCAAGAGAATATCCCGCATTATCAAGATGACTGTGTCTGCCACCAATTAGGAAGCCTGTTATTGCATATGGACCAGTACTATATCCAGCAGGTTCTACTTTTCCAACCCTAATACCAAAATCATCTCCACCATATCTTTCAACAAGAGCTTCCACTCCTTTTGATGCTACACAATATAATTCTTCTTCAGGATTAGCTTTAGAAATTCTTGGGATTAGATTTAGGAAATCTTCTATGACACCAAATCTGATGAGAGCTCCTTTAGTATCCTTGGGACTAATTATATTCTTCTCATATGCTTCTGCTAACCATCCTAAAACTACACCTGTAGTTATAGCATCCATCCCTTCTCTTTCAACAGCTTCTATCAGTTTTAATATATCAGCACCATCACCTATTTGAAGATTTGATCCTAAAGCATAAATCAATTCATAATCGTAAGGAACTGAAATGGAATGGATATCTGCAACAGAGCCTTTCTCCCATCTTTCTCTTAAAATGGCAAGATGAATACAACCAATTGGACATCCTCCACATGCTACTCTTTTTCCTAATAGTTCTTGAGCAAAGAACTCTCCTGAAATTAGCTCTGCATCATCAAATGTACTTTCTTTGAAATTTCTTGTTGGGAGTGATTTCAAAGCATTTAATGGTAGGATACCTGCCGCTGTTCCCAAAACGTGATACTTAGCCATTAAATCGGTTTCTGTAACTTTTTTGTATACTTCTCTGAACATTTTTCTATATTCTTTGTATTCTGTATTCGCATCCAAGGAAATAGGTTTATCTCCTATTATTGCTATTCCTTTGATATTCTTACTCCCTAAAACAGCTCCTAATCCCATTCTACCAAAATGTCTTGTTCTATCTACTGTAGCACAAGCATAAGGGATTAATCTTTCACCTGCAGGTCCTATAGTTATAACTGAACGATTTCCTGGTCTTCTAATTTTTTCTCTGATTATCCTTCCAGCTGTATTAGGATACATGTAGCGTAATGGAAGGGCATTGTAAAACTTCACCTCATTTTCATGTGATACAAGATAGATTGGATTTTCAGCTTTTCCTTTAAGAATTACAGCTCCTAGATCATTGAATCTCATTGCTGTAGATAATCTCCCACCAGCGTAAGTCTCACCTAGATTTCCTGTTAGAGGACTTTTGAATACTGCACAAGTTTTTGATGCAACCGGGAAAAAACTGTTCAAAGGACCTAAAGAAAAAATAACAGTGTTATCCGGAGAAAGTGGATCTATTCCTTTTTTCAAGTGTTTTCTTAGAAGCTCCATTCCAACTCCAATTCCACCTAGATAGTTCTCAAAAACAGTATCATCTTTGTAAATATCAAACGACAAATCATCGAGGTTAATTTCTAATATATTTGGATGTATCATTTTTTCACCTACCATTCTCCTGTTGCTTCTTCAATTGCTAAAACCTCTGTAGAACAGAATTGCACACAACTGAAACACTGACGACAAACAATTGCTTTTTGTATATCTACATCAATATGAATTGCACCCGGAATTGGGCAAGCATCTACACATTCATGATTACATTGTTTGGCATTACAAATCTCTCTATCAACAATTACTCCTCCACCTTCTCTAGGTGTAATTGCTCCTTGTATTGGACATACAGGCACACAAGGAGGATTTCGGCATCCCCTACAGACTATTACTACATAGTTTCTTTCTATTCCACCACTTGCTTTTACATGAATTGAAGACCTATAATTTGAAAGTAATCTTTCATTTACACGTGCACAAGTATAAATACACTCTAAACAGCCAATGCATCTGTCTAAGTTCTTGACACGTAACCTTTTAGTCATAGATGAGAGAATTCATCAACATTCAAAAAATTTCCTTTACTGAAGAAAAAATCTATTCCATAAATGAATTTAACATTTGAAAGTACTTGATTTTACTCCAATCTATTTTATTTTCCCCATATTCTTCTATAAATATAGAAACCCACTCTTCTCCAAAGTTATATCCTATACTCCAAATTACAGCTGCAATATCGTAATTCCTATCATTAATTCCTCCATAACTCCAATCTATAAATCCACTCAATTTCTTTTTATGAACCAAAATATTTGGAAGGCAATAATCACCATGCGTAAAAACAAAATCAAAGCTAGATGGTTTCTTTTCTTCTACAAACTTGAATAGCTCTTCTGGAGTTTTATCTTTCCATCTAGGGTCGAAATTATTGGTATCTATTAATCCAAGTTCTAATCTATGTTTAGCAATATTAAGTAAAAGATCGGGGTTAGTTTCTATTGGACAATTACTTATATCTATTGAATGTATTTTCTTTAATCCATTAGCTAGAATTAAGATGTTGTTTTTTATTTCTTCATCTAGAACAGCATTATAGGATACTCTACCCTTAATCTCTGAAAGAAGAAGAAATTCTCTACCATTATGTTTGGAATAAAACAACACTTCTGGAACAGGTAGTCTGTTATAGAGCCATCGTAGTAATTTTTGTTCTCTATTAAAGTCAAATTCAGTTTCTGGAATAGATATTTTAAGATAAAGTGCTTTACCTTCTTTGTTTTCTAAACGAAAGACATCTGATTTAGAACATCCTATGTTTACTTTCTCCCACTGATGATTTTCCAGCATTCCTTGAAGTTCAGTGGGGATATCGTAATCAAAGTCTATTCCATCATTTTTCATTATCAAACTATTCTCTTATGATATTTTTATTAGTTTTCAAAGTACTATTTTTTCTATAGACCTAAAATCTTATTTCATGCACTAATATTCTTTATAAGTATCTATAATTTCATTTAATCAATGAATAGTAAAGAATTAGCTATTGATTTTTTAGAAATTGCTGAAATAAATTTACTGATGTCTATAAAAGGGATGAATCCCAACAACTTATTAAATGTACCTCATTCTGAATTGAATCCTATTTCATGGATTTTTGGTCATTGCACATCTCATATGGATTTCGTCAACTCTTTGTTTTCAAATGAGAGAAAATTCACGGAGGAACAACGAAAATATTTCTCGTTTGGAGTAGATAAAGAAGAAGTTAAAGCTGGTTTCTCTTATTCCTTTAAAGAAATTGTTGAAAACTATATGGAGTTATCTAAATCATGTTTCAAAGCTCTTGAAAATTTACCTGAAGAAAAATATAACGACATAATTTCAGAAAAAAGTGAAAATGAAACTTTACTACAGAACATACAACGTATTTCTCTTCATTATATGGGCCATTCTGGACAGATTGTGATGATTCGAAGGGCATTTGAAGGTAAAAATTGGGCTTTTGTTGGTGGAATATCAAAGAAATTAAGAAAGAAACTTAAAGATTCATGGATGGAATGGTGGGAAGAGAATAAAGAAGATTTTTAGAATAAGAAATCAGCTGATTTTTGGTTGAGCAATAGTCACAATATGCCATACTGCTTCTTTCATGGATACTCTGATCTTAGAAGTTAATTCTTGATTCATATTTTCTAATTTTACATATTTCTCAACATCAAAGTTTGGCTTATTTGTCTCAATTTTATCATATTCTTCTAATTCCTGATCAGAAACAACATGAAACAGTTTCTCTGGTTTGTTGGGATTTAAATCATCTTCAAAATCAATTTTACTTCCTTTTAAAAAAGGTTTGAGCATTAAATACCAAGATTCAGGTTTTTCTAAAGGTTTAGAGGTATTGTAGATAACATAAACAAGTGGAGTTTTTTTAGGATCTCTACAAGTTAAAGCTTTAGAATAAGCAATAATCCAATCTTCTTCAAGTAAACTAATTATATTTTCAACTCCTTCTGGAAACCACATTAGTGATTTTTCTTCTTTCTTGATCACCCATTTCTTCCATTTGGATTGAATTACAGGCTTTGGAATAGTTATCATATGTTTATGAGAATCTTTTGATCCTGAACTTACAATGTTTGTTTTGAAGGGAGGGTATTTTGGATGTTTAGGCATAAAATCATGTGAGTATTGTCACCAATAAAATATAAGTTTTGGTTAATGGCAAAAAATTGTACATGATTTTTAAGAATGAGAAAAAAATGGTAGAGTATTTTGAATTGTCAACATTCTTAAATGTTCAAGGTAATTCTTTTTAGAAGTGCTAGATTTGAAATCCAGCTCAACAATTATGATTTTCATTTTAATCTTGACACTTAGCTCAATTTTCCCTTCTAACTTTTATGTTAATTCTTCTCCTGAGAGGGATTATTGGCCAACAGAAGAATGGCAAATATCTACTACTAAAAAGCATAGAATGAAAAAAGATGTTCTCGAGCAGATGATTGATTATGTTCAAGCTGAAGGAGTTAATCTTCACTCTGTTGTAGTTGTTCGAAATGGATATATTGTTTTTGAGGAGTATCTTGCTCCAGGATTCATGGAGCAAGAACATTATCTTTGGTCTGTTACAAAAAGCTTCATGTCTGCACTTTATGGCATAGCTTATGAAGAAGGATATATTGACGATTTTGATGCTAAGGTTCTCAGTTTCTTTCCAAACATAACTGTAGATAGATATGATCCAAGAAAAGAAAACATAACAATAGCCAACCTTCTCACAATGACAACTGGATTATTGTGGTACGATGATGCAAATTGGGTACCAATGGTTGCAGCTCCTAATCAAGTTGAATATATTTTAGGATTATCTCTCATAAATGATCCAGGAACAGTATGGAATTATGATACAGGTGGGACTCATCTACTCTCAGCAATCTTGCAGGAAGTTTATGGGAATACAACTTTGGATTTTGCAGAGAAATATCTTTTTAGTAAAATAGGTATAACAGATTATTCATGGGATCAAGATAAACAAGGAATTCATTATGGGGGACATGGTATGTACATGACTGCTAGAGATATGGCTAGATTTGGTTATCTTTTTCTTAATAATGGTACTTGGGATGGAGAGCAAGTAATCCCTTCTGAATGGGTAAATGCAACTACAAGTCCTTTAATACCTTTATGGCCAGGATGGGCTTATGGAGCACTATGGTGGGTTAGAACAGATCTTGGTTTTTATAGTGCACGAGGAAGATATGATCAAATGATCTATGTGCTTCCTGAACAAGATATAGTAGTTGCTATGACTTCAAATAATCCACCAGGAAGTTTTGATCCCGATTATTTAATTGAAAATTATGTTATTCCTGCCGTAAAGGATGATGAAGCATCCTATCCATTTAGCTTTGTTTCTTTAATAGGATTAACATTTATAGCAGTTTTAACTCAAAGAAGAAAGAGGAGGAAATAGTAACTCAACAAAATCAAAGGATTCTTTCGCCAGAATATTTAACAATTTTAAAACTAACAATTATATTATGAGAGTTCTTATCTATGGTGCTGGTGCTATAGGAAGCTTTTATGCTGCACAATTATTTACAGCTGGATATGATGTAACAATTCTAGCAAGAGGAAAAAGACTTGAAGATATTAAAAAGCATGGTGTCGTAATTGATCATTTTTTTCAAAAACAACAAACTGTTACCAATGTTCCTGTTATTGAAAGACTTGAAAATAATGATGTTTATGATTTTATATTTGTAATAATGCAAAAAAACCAAACATATGAAATACTTCCTAATCTTAAGGAAAACAGATTTTGTAATAATATAGTTTTTTTTGGAAATAATGGAAAGGGAGGGGAGGAATATATTGAATCTTTAGGCAAAGAAAGAGTCATACTAGGTTTTCCATCTATTGGTGGAAAAAGAGAAGGTCATAAAATTATCGTAGCATACAGTGAAAATAGTTCTATTACAATAGGAGAATTAGACGGTATAGTAAGTAGAAGACTAGTTGACATAGCAACTATGTTTGATAGAGCAGGTTTGATTGTAAAGACTTCAGATGACATTGATTCTTGGTTAAAATATCACATAGCATTAGTGAGTCCTCTAGCTAATGGCATACATATGGCTAAAAAGAATAATTTTGAACTCATACACAATAAAGAAGCAATGTTACTAATGATTAAAGCTATAAAAGAGGGTTTCAAAGTATTAAAAAAACTCAAATTTCCGATTCGTCCTAAGAGAATGAGAACACTTCATTATTATCCCAACTTTGTGATTATTCGTATATTGAAAAGAACAATTGGTACTGAGGTTGGTAAACTTGTATTAAGAGAACATGCAATTACAGCTAAAGAAGAAATGAGAAAAATTGCTGATGAATTTCAAGAATTAATTAAAGAATCTGGGATGATAACACCATCAATAAACGAACTAGTCGAATATATCAAATAATATCATGACTTCTTCATCATTTTTCTTTTAATGAGTTTAATAATTCCCAGTAATGGATTTAAGCTTGGAACCTCAAACATGTACTTTTCATATTCATCACCAAATTTCTCAATTAAATCTATATTAGCTGATAATGCATCTATATGAGTTACTGGAATAACTGGAGCAAATAAGATAATTACAACCCAATGCTGAGAGATAAACGCAAAAGCTAAACTTATTAAAATTCCAGCAAAATATTGAGGATGTCTTATAATAGAGAATATACCAGTTTTAACTATTTTCTGAGTTTTCATATATATTTCACCTTTCTCTACGCTTCCCTTTCTTCGAAATTCTATTACAGGTAAAATACCAAAAATACCAGACAATCCTAGTATTGAGTAACCAGTAATTGCTAGAGCATCTATTTCATAATAATTGTGCCACAAAACAAACGTCAGAACAATCTGAGTAATAAGACATATTATTAAAATTGTAACAGGCAAAAATTGTCTCATTTGTAGAAGTTTCTTTTGTTTTACGTGATTCATCTCTATGTACTTTGTATAGATGTATTTAAACTGTATTCTATATAACTCAATTTAGTTATTCTAGAAATTATAAGAGAAGACATAAAAGGTCTGAAAGAAGAATTAAAAGGAGTTAATAATTCTACATATTTATTTTTCCCACTGGTGCAAGATATACAGTAAATTCATCTTCTCCATCTAATTCAAGCACTTTATCTACAATTTCTTGATTATATGCAGCAATTGCACAAGTTCCCAAGCTAAGTGCACCGCAAGCTAGATAGAGATTTTGACATATGTGACCAGCTTCTATCGCAATAACTTTGAATGAAGGGATACTGTAACGCCATTCCATTCGATAAGGATTGGCTACCCAGACGAAAATTACATTTCCTTTCAAGATAAATGGTTGATAGACTAGTTTCTTTAAACCTCCTACATCAGAATCTTCAAATGATTGTTCAAAAAGCAATTTCGTATCTTCCTCATTATATGGCTTCTCAAAAAGCAATTTGTGTTCAATACCAAGATATCTATAAACTCCAGGCTCCAATCCTTCAACTCTTAAAACAATAAGATATGTTTCAAATGGATGTCTTGATCCTCCGGAAGGAACAGGTTTCTTTACTGAAGCACCATGATGTTTATCTATTTTGAATACACCTTGAGTTGACCATAAAAGGAAAGATAATTCTTCTAGAGTCATTATTTCTTCATTATACACTCTAATGCTTTTTCTACCCTCAAGAGTTTCAAATAAGGAAGCTTCTTTACCAACAGAAATATTATCTATAGGTACTAAATCGATAAGTTTTCCATCCTTTGGATAAGGTTTCTGCAAAGGAGGATTAGGAACTTTTTTCTTTTGATCTGTTTGAAAGCCTTCAGGAAATTTCTCTATATCATCATCAAAAACCTTCACCAGACGACGATACTTTAGTATCGTTTCTCTATCAAATGTCATTAAAGTATAGTTATCTATAGAGTTTATAAGATTAGTTGATTCTTTTGAAAAAAGGGAGTATTAAGAGATTATTTTCTCATAGAAACAACTCTCATTGTGAGTTGCTACGAGTACATAATCTAATGATTCATATAATCCTCGAGCTGCTGTATTGATATCTATTACATGCAAAGCTATAATTCTATATCCTTGTTTTTTAGACCATTCTTCCGCTTTTATCATTAGAGGTCTTGCGTGACCTTGACCTCTGAACTCTTGTAAGATATGTAAATTGTAAATCCATATGAGTTTCTCTTCAAATCTCCAGAAAGGTTCTCTTTTTGCTAACCAAATTAATCCTGCTCTTTTTTCTTCATCATTTTCAATTAAAAAGATTTGATGTTCTGGTTCTTTGATATCAATTGGATCACTTTTTTCAAATTCTTCATATTTTAATCGAAGTTCTTCTTCCGTATATTGATTCACATCTTTTATGGTTGTTACATAGGATTCATAATTTAGTTTATCAAAAAACGCTACATCTTCAGAATTTTCTTTATCCATCTCTCGAATCTTAAATACCATTGCAATCACGTAGGTTTTCAGAAAAAAATGACATCTGTACTTATATAACTATGCAAATAGAGATGTAAAAGAAAAAAAAGAAGGATTTTATAATTGTATTTCTATCCAATATGCGGGATGATCTGATTGACCTTTTTCTATATATTGTGAGTCCAAAACTATCATTCCTGGACTTAAGAAAATATGATCGATAGCATTATATTCATCATCATCTGGGTCTATACCTGAGAGATTGATTGCAGCTGTTCCATAGAATTGTACATAAGAATCCTCCAAACCTGCAGTTATAGTAGTAATGTTGTATTCAACTGAATAAGGTCGAAAATTAAAATCACCCATAAAGATAACATTTGTTAAGCCAGTTAATCTACTTACCATTTCTTCTTGTTGATAGATGGTTGTTTGATCTTCATCTCCTGATGGGTGGTTGACAAAGACATTGAAGATTGTTGTTCCAACTGTTATTTGTGCTTGAGCAGATCCAATTTGCTCTTCATCACTGTACATAAAGAAAGATTCTGCATTTGAAATAGGGAATTTTGATAGAATTGCGCATCCATAAGTATTCGTTACGGTTTTAGGACCATAATAAGAATACATGTTCAAACGAGATGCCAAATATCTAACAACATCCGAGTTTCCTCCTCCTATTCTTGTTGGATCGCATTCTTGAAGACCAATTATATCGGGGTCAAGATCTCTTATTAGTTGGAGTTGACCATCATAGTTTCTATCTCCAGACACATTTACTCCTTGTTGAATATTATAAGTTAGGATTACTAGAGAAGTTTTACCTGATGCGGAATAATTAGGTGAAGGGGTAGTTATAATAGCTCCTACTATTGTTCCAATAAAGATTAGACTAAAAATTGATGAGATTATTATTTTCGAACTAATAGTTCTTTCAATCTTTTCATAGCTTAGCGTTGATTTTTTCACCAAAAGAACTGCCAAGGAAACTAACAAACTAGGTATAAAGAAAGCTATCCAATACATGTCTCTAAAACCAAAAGAAATTGGAGGAAGATATCCCCAAACATTAGGCAGAACCTGCACAAAAATCATTATTATAATAAAAATACTACAAATCAAGAAACTCCCACCAATTTTGATGGGTTTTGTTTTTGTTTTAATTAATTCTTTTGTGAGGAACTTGAAATCGATGTATATTATTGGTGATGTTATAATTGCTATTGCAAGAGGTATATGATAATACCAAGCTGTTGCAGGTGCTTCCAGAGGATATGCACTTGGAACTTTAGGGAAAAAGATTTGATGTATGAGAATTGTTACTGTAAGCGATAATCCAAACACACCATTCCATGTCCAGATCATCCAATCTTTGAGTTTATTAGATATATCTGGTTTCCATAATGAAACCGCTATGAACACTCCAATCATAAACATTATACCAATAACAATTCCTATGTAATTTCCTTCAGTCCATCTAGAGATTACTGTAGGACTCATGAAGACAAACCAAATTAAGATAAATATATTAATCAAACCCATTGAAAGTCCCAAAATTTTCCAAAAACTTGATTCAACCTTTGATTCTTTTGTTTCTTCTTTTATTTTGGTAGAATTTTGCCTATTATCAAGGAATAGTACAATCATAATAAGTGCTGCAATTATTCCTAGAATCCAACCAATAATCTGATACCACAAGTATTGTGATATATCTAATGATGCATTAGCGGTTCTAAATAGGATTGACAAAGCTACTCCTATTGCTAATCCGATTCCTAAATCTTTGCTTATTCTATTCTCTTTACCTCTTGATTTTGCTAAAAAGGAAGGCAAAATCACTAAAAAGCAACCAACAGATAATCCCGACATTATGTAATTCATTTGTCTTACCATTAGAGGTTCCAACAATCTAGCAACAATCATGATTTCACCTAAGATTAGTAGCATAATATTGGGGATGTTTTTTCTGAAAAATAAAAGTACCAAAGGTGTAAGTAAAAAGACTAATCCGAGAATGTTTTCATCAGGTTCTAGATTAAGCAAAGCATAAGCATATATCCTTTCCACCAAATCTGATAATGTTTGAAAGAAAAACAAAAACAGAATTGAAAAAAGAACAATAATGGAATATTTTTCTCTGAGAATTTTCTTTACTGTGTCCATAAAGATAAAGAAAAAAACACTTCTTTAAAAAACTAATTTCGAAATTATTAGAAAAACTTCTGTTCAGCTTTTCTTTCCAAAGTTGTTTTTACAGAGAAATCTAATGTCGTAGGAGTTTTTACTGCTTCCATTAAGGATGTCCATAACATTTTTGATTTTTTAACTGATTCAACAAATTCATTGAGTTTGTTTAAAGCTTCAAATGAATTTCCTTTATACACATAGGTAAAAAGTATTGATTCTTGTACATTTATTATAAGAGTGTAATCTTGATACTTTATTCTTTCAATATGTCCTGTAGATTCAAATATTTCAGAAGCAAATGAGTTTATAGCTGCTAAAAATCCTCCAATTAAAGCTCCATCTAATTTTGTCAGTTCTAGGAATTTTTGAGTAAAAATTGTTTGACCATCTTTGTTAAGCAAAATAAGCATAACAGGTCTTTCTTGTTCAAGATCTTGAATATCAAATTCTTCATTTCTAATTATTTTAACTAGAACTTTGTCGAAGTTTGTTAGATGAAGTCTTTCTGACAGAGAAGCTTCCTTTTGTAAAATAGCATTCCATTTATCCATCTGACTAATTAACTCATCATGCTCTTTCGAAATCTTCAAAGCTAATCTATGTAGGTCTTTTTCTTCAGCAATTAATTGAGCTTGAATTAGTAAACTTTTCGCTTCATTTAGATCTAAATCAATTAAAGCAAGTTGAGATTTAAGCCAATATGTCTCAGCCATTAATGCAAAGGAATATTGTTTCTTCGCTATTTCAAACAATTGGTCAATAAGAGTTCTCAATTCATTAAAAACATCTTGGTCTCCCATTATCCTAAGTTCTTCAAGAAGGAGATCACAAAGATTCAAATATGCAATAGTAGTAATAGTATGATCAATAACTTCTTCTTCTATTACGCTTCTTAGTAGTTCTTCTGCCTTAGCTCTTTTTGGTGTTCTTGAACTTGTTTTAAGAAAAAGAGCTTCAGCGATATTATACTTCTGATTAATTAATTTATTATCTTGCTTTTCTTTTATTTGTTCCAATTTCTCATGATAAGATTTAGCTTTTTCTAACAATCCTTTATCAAGAGATAAAATAATCAGATAAAACAAGGAACCTGCAGCACCAGTAAAACTTTTCTCTTTTTCTCTTAATTCGAAGCTTTTTGTAAAAAGTTCAGTTGATTTCTCATAATCTCCTTTCGAGTAATATATGATACCCATGCTTTGGTAAGTAGCTGCAAGACCATTTAGAAAATTTAGTTCTGCAAAATGGAATTTGCTTTGTTTTAGATATTCTAAAGCATCATCTAATTCTCCTCTAGTTCTATATATTGATGAGATATTATACAAACAGGCTGCAACCATATGTTTGTTATCTACTTCTTTTGCTTTCTTCATAGCGTTGAAATAGTAGTCTAAGGAAGAATTTAGCATTCCTTTTTGTTGATATATATTGCCTATATTCATGCTGGTTATTGCAGAAAAATCCTTATTTTCGTAATCCTTTGATATTTCATAGCTATTAACATAGTAAGCTAAAGATTCATCAATATGGCCTTTGTTACTATATATAATTCCTAATCTGTTAAGGGTTTGAGCCATATAGAATTTATTTCCTATTGATTTTCTTATATCCAAACTTTGTTTGAGTAGTTTAGTAGCTTTTTTGAGATTATTATGGTATATGTACATGGCTATTCTATCTATCGTTTTTGCAGTTTCCAACTCATTTTCGATTTCTTTGCTTAAAGATAAACTTGCGTTTAGATTTTCTTCTGTTGCTTCTTGATCTCCTGTAGCCCTATTACAAATACCTTTCATTCTTAGTAGTTGTGCTTTCCTAAGTTTATACTCTCTACTATTTTGTTCAAGAATTTTTTCAAGAACTGATTCAATTTCTATGATTAGATCAAGCGCTTCTTTGAAATCACCCATGAAAATTAAAGTTTCAGCAACTAGAATTATTGTATCATTTTCTATTATCACATCTTTTGTTCTTTGGCTTTCCCTTTTTAATGCATCAGATATTTTTAATGCTTCTTGATATTTACCTAAATCCATTTTGATTCGGATTCTAACAAGATTGATTTTCATTTTAGAAATATCATCAAGATTCTCCCATTTTTCTAAAGCTTCAATCATATCAAGAGCTTCAAAGTACATTCCTTTGATTACCGAATTCTCTATTCTTTCAAGCTCTGATGATATTTCCAAAGACACATGAATACCCTCTAATCATATAAAACTATTTTTTTGCATATATTTGATCTCTTAATAAAAGAGAAGGAAACGAACTTAAATTATTATTCATTCATACAACTTCAACGATTCTATCTGGGAGAAGCTAACAATCTCTTAATTTCATTTACAACTAACGACAAGAACTCTCCAGCTTTTACTCCAAGCTTGATATCTGCTATTGAATCTAAACCTGTTGGATCTATATTAAGAATTATTAATTTAGCTCCATTTTGTTTAGCTAATTTAGGTAAGTGAGCAGCTGGAAATACGGATAAACTTGATCCAATTACTAGCATTAAATCACAATTAGCAGAATGTTCTTTAGAAATACTTACTTCTTTATCTGGCATAGGTTCATTGAAATTAACCACAGATGAAATAATTCTCCCTTGACAGATTTTACATACTGGTTGACCTAGTGCTTCAGATTCTGATCTAGAACCTCTTCCATGAACCTCTCTATTCCAACCTATTTCATTTCTACCAAATCTCGAATCACAATCTAAACACTTCATAAGAGTATAATTTCCATGCAATTCAGCTAACATTTCAGGCTTTATTCCTGATTTTAAATGTAGATTATCAACATTCTGTGAAATTAAAAATTTCATAATTCCCATGTTTTGAAGTTCAACTAAAGCTAAATGCGCGGAATTCGGTTCAACTTCATCAAAATGCTTTGATTTCTTAGGGGGAAGACCTTTATCTCTTCTCGTCCAGATGCCATCTTTTCCTCTAAAGTCTGATAAACCTGATTCAGTGCTTATTCCTGCCCCTGTGAAAACCACAAAATATTCCGAATCTACGATTTCTTTTGCAATTATATTAATATCATTCTTTGAGTAAGTTATAGTTTATCACCTTTTGATGTTCTTTAAATCACATTTGAAATTTCAGTCTTTTTATTTATTTAAAATTTTAGGAAATTAAAACTATAGCTCTTAGTGAGGATTATGAAATAGATTTAAATAATTCCAGAATTAACACTTATAACATAACTAGATAGTAGTTATTATTGAATAATAACTGAGGTTAGTTAAATGGAAGATGAAAAAACCTATAAATTAATTGAGCTAGTAGGAAGTTCTCCAAATAGCTGGGAAGAAGCTGTTCAAGGAATTGTTGCTAAAGCATCTAAATCAATAAGAGATTTAAGAGTGGTAGAAGTACTAAAATTAGATGTAAGGCTTGAAGATGGCATGATTAAGGCTTATAGAGCAAGAGTCAAAGTCAGCTTTAAACTAGAAGAAGACGAATAACCTGATAGTTTCTTTATGTGAGTAAAAACTAGCACAATTTCTACTTTATTTTTTTCTCTATAATCTACTCATAAGAACGAAAGCATATTGAATTATTTCCCAAATTTTTTTCTCGCTTCCTTTACAATTTTATCTGGTTTTTCACTATAAGGACGATAATTTTGACCTAATCTTATATGGTTGTTATTCTTAGAAATAATTTCTTCTAGCTCTTGATTTATTTCATAGCCAAGAAAATGACGGAAACTACCTTTAGCTACAGAGCTTGTAGTTCCATTTCCAAGAAATGGATCAAGAATAACATCCCCTGGTTTACTTCCGAAATCAATGCATCTTTGAACTACTTCTGTGGGTAGTTTAGTAGCATTTTTTTTGGTTCCTCTTTCATAATCTCGATTGATTTCCCAAACATCAAGTGGATAATGTTCAACTTTATTGAAGAAATAATTCTTCTCATCCTTTACTGCAAAAAGTAAGTGATAATGACTAGTAACAAACTTCCTTCTTGTAAAAACCCCAAATTGATACTTCCAGATTATATGATTAATTAGAGTCAATCTATTAGCTCTCAATGAGTTAAGTATGTCAACTAGATTTGTCCATCCACTAAAAATCCATACACCAGCATCTTCTTTCATTATTCGAGGAAGCTCTTTAATCCAGCTTTCTGAAAAATCTGCATAATTATCAATAGCAACATCAGTATAACCTTCAGCTACAAAGTCACTGTCTCTATTGTACAGAACTTCCATTTCACTGAAATTTAATCCAAAAGGTGGATCTGCAACAATCATATCTATACTTTCAGGAGGGAGCTTTTTCATACCATTAATACAATCAGAATAATATACAACATCAACCTCAAAAGTGAAATCTCTATCATTATATTGTTGTTCTGCCTCTTCCCTAGACCAATCCATTGTTGGCTGGAATTCAGCAGCTGCTTTATGTGGGACATACCTACCTGGTTTTCTTTGAGATTGAGTAGATTTCATTGTGTTACCACTTAATATTTTTTCAAGCTTAAAACTCTTTTTTTTCTGTTAATATATTGTACATCTCAGGTTTTCTATCCTTGAAGATGTGGTTTCTTTCACTTAGGAACTTATCTCTAGCTTTCTCCAAGTTAATTTCTACAATTTGAATCTCTTCCTTATCGGTACTTGCTTGTGCAATCCGTTCAGCATCTGGGGTAGTAACTTGACTGTGACCTTTGAAATGAAGAGAAATATCTCCATTTGTTTCTATTCCAATTCTATTAGAAGTTATAGTGAAAATCTGATTTTCGATAGATCTAGTAATCATAGCTGTTTGGCAATAAGATAGAACTAGATTCGTGGAATGAGCTAGAATATCCATTCCTTGAATTGCAAGACTTCTTGTAGCTTCAGGGAAAATCCAATCCCAACATATTAATAATCCTACTTTTGATCCTCTGATATCATATAATGTAAATGGACCATCACCTGGTTGAAAAAACAGTTTTTCTCTATCAAAAAGATGTATTTTTCTATATTTTGCCTCAAATCCTTCAGGTCCTACCAACACAGATGAATTGAAGAAAATCTCTCCTTTCTTTTCGCAAACTCCACAAACAATATATCCATCCTTTTCTGCTGCAAGTTCTTCCAGTTTCTTTACAAAATATCCATTAGGGATTTCTTCAGCTGTTTGTTCAAGTTCTGCTTTGTCAACAAATACATAACCCGAATTAGCTAATTCTGGAATTACAAGCAAATCAAATTGCTGAGTAGATTTAACCAATTTCGAGATTCTATCTATGTTTTCTTCGACATCACATAGAATTGGTTGAAATTGTAGAAAACCAACTTCCATATTTGATTGGATTATTAATTCTATATAAATTTGTGGAGAAAAATTAAATTGTTGCATTTTTTTGTTTTATTTTTTCTATAACATCAAAAATATCACTTAATTTATTTATACAATAGTCAGGTTCTGCTTTAAGGGCTTTATCCAGATCTGCTGCATCATAGAGAGCTAAGACGGAATGAACTCCAGCACCTTTAGCACTAGTTATATCAAACTCTGTATCACCAATCATTAGAGTTCGACTTTTTGGAGTTTTTAGTTTCTCCATTATTCGTTTAATTGCATTTGCCTTAGTATTTTCTACAGTTCCTATAGGTATATCAAAGAAATGTGTAATGTTGAAGTGTTTTAGCCAATAATCCATTCTCTCTTGAGGTTTCCTTGAAACTATACCAAGAAAATTTTTCTTTTTAAGAACTTCTAAAACATCAATTACATCTGGAAAGAGTTCTCTTTGGTAAGAATATTTCTCTGTCAATTCTACATACTTCTTCATTGCTGAATTTATGAGAGTTGGATTATTTGTTTGAAAGAATTCTTTGAAATCTGATATTTGATCAGTATTGCCAACTCTTGCTTTAACTTCTTCTATTGTGATGTTTGTTACAGAAAAAGATTCAAGAGTTTCAAGCATCTGGTTTGCATATGCTTCTTTTGAATCAGAAAGCACTCCATCAAAATCAAAAATAATTAAAAATGTAGTATTTAGGTTCTTACTAAACATTTCATTCCACTTTCTTATTTCATTGAAAAAGTACTATGTTATCATATTATAGTAGGTTTTTAGCTAAGTATCTTCTTGTTTTCTTTTTAATGGAGCACTGCAATTCATGCAAAAATAGGAATCTTCTTCATTCAGTGTTTGACAATTCCAGCATTGTAAACCTTGTTCTGTTTTACCACCAATTTGACCCACTCTTTCTTTCCAGTCGAATTGTTCAAATCCAGTAGATCGTTCCTGTATTTTTTTTGCAATTTTATCTTCAACCTTATGTAAATCATCATAAAAAGTATTTATCTGATTACGTCTATCGCGGAGTTTCTTTTGATCTGCTGCTCTTCTTTTAAAATCAAATATGTACTTGAGATATTGAAATAGATTCATCTTTTTATCACGCAAATACCGTCTGATGAGATACAGAATTGCAAGAACCTCAAGTAGTCCAACAACGACAAAAATTGCAATTATTACATACTGACTATCTGGTCTGAAAAAAGCAATATAGATACTGGCTGGAAGAAAACCTGCAGCTATTACGAGAAATGGTATTCCTATGACTAAATATAGCAATTCATTCATTGCGCTTGCTAGTTGATACCCTCTACCTGAGATAAATTCCAGTACATAATAGGATATGATAACAATACCAATAACTCCAACTGCTAAACCAGAAACAAGTTGTAAAATAAAGTTACCTGTAAAAAATGAATATATAAAACAAGCTATAACTATTCCTCCCAGAATTACTTGTTGGATTAAATTATCACGACTAAGAACTTTACGTTTTCCTTCTGGTATACCATGCATAATATCAAATTCTACTGAAAAAAGGATACTTATTTATCTTGTTATAGTCACATCAAATTTTGAAATAAAGCAAAAAGAAATTAAAAGAGAAGAGATTCAAAATTATTCTTCTTGTTTTCTTTTTCTTCTTCTCAAAACTACTATAGCTTGGATTACTAGCAGAGTTCCTCCTATACTTAGAAGAGTGATTGTATCAAATCCAGTTCTACCAGGAGGTAGTAAAATTGTAAAAGTATAGTTCAAAACCGTTCTATAGTATGTTCCATTAATGTCTATTGCACTTATGAAGTATTCAATGATAGTTCCTTCTGAATATTTCTTATTCAGTGAAAGATGATAATACCCAGTTGTTGCATTATAATCCATAATTAATGAAAAATGCTCGATTTCATATGTTTCGTTTGTAATTGGAACTTTTTCAGTATATGTAAGGTTAACATGTGGTCTTCCATCAATATGTTGTAATTCAGTTCTGTTTACAATTCTAACATAAATTAGATAATCATAATCTTCATAGAAATCATTTGTTACAACAGTTGTTTCTACATTGTCTTCAGTTGTTGTAATTGTTCTGATTTCAGGTCTGTAGAATATAATAGGGGTTTCCGGTGAGGAAAGAATTACATATGTTTCATTACTTGTAGCTATTTGAACAGTAGTGCTATCAGCTAAGAATTCTATCATTATTCTATAAACTACTGTATAATCGTATGAATATGCTGGTATAATTCCTGTGTATTGATTTATCGCACCAATTGAACCTATAGGATCTTCAGATGAGGTTATGTCATCAGTAATCCAAGTTCCACCATTATTCAGTTCATATTGAAGAAATACATCTACATCTGAACCTGCTGGAACAAAGATTTGAGTAGTGATTTTTACGTCATTTAGATCAGAGGGTTCAAGAATATCTCTAATAATAAACTCTATCGAAGGTTGAACTTGATATTGACTGTCTAAAGGTTGATAATCATAGATACTGTATTCAACAGACAAAATTGTTACATTATCTATTAATATGGGGAAGGTTGTCGGTAAACCTTCATAATAATTTCCAGCGTTGGAGCTATTGAAATTTCCTAAACAACCTTCAATTCGTGCAAAATCTCCAACAGTGAGGAAGTTATTTTCAGAAACTAAAAAGCCATTGGAATCAATTAGAATAATAGCTTCATTTGAAATGTCATCAAAAGTATTTCCCAGAATCTTAGGTTGAAAACAGCCAAGTATCTGAACACCAATATCTAATACCCTATAATCTCCATCTTTGATAGTCAATGAGGAAGAGCTTCGAGCAATTACTCCAATTAATGATGTATTCAATTCATTTCCTAAAAGTTTAACTCCTTGAGAAAACCAGACACTTATACCATAGACAGAGTCAAATACTCCATTACTTGCTAGAATAAGATCAACAGCTGACCATAATGAAAAACCATAGGTTGCATTTATTGCACCGTTTGCAGAAATTACAGAATCCTTTGTTTGCTCAATATAAATTCCTGTAATTGTGTTTTCTATGGTGTTACCTAAGACTTGGATTTTCCTTGAGTAAGTAATTCCTATTCCTTCATCAACATCAATAAACATATTTCCTTCAATTAGAGTTCCTTTCCCACTATTCAGTGTAATACCCATTTTTACATTTGTAAAATTGTTGTTATTTATCTCAGCATCCCAACAGTCAATAACTTCGACTGCTTTATGTGGAATATTCTTGAACTCATTTTGATAAATCTTAACAGCATCAACTGATGAAGAAATTGCATCAGTAACATTATCAAAAATATTTTCAGTGACAATAAAAGGAGATTCAAATAATACTAGACCTTTAACACTGTTTTCGAATAAATTACCTTCTACGACTGTATTTGTTGTATCCTCTGCTTCTATACTTATTAAGAATGTTTCTGTAAAGTTATTATTTGATATAACGCTAAAATCTGCATTATCCAAATAAAATCCCTTTGAAACTTGATCAAATTCATTTTCATTCGCAAAAATCTTAGAATTCTGAGAAGAAATAGATACTCCTGTATTCACGAAATCATTCAAAAGGATATTAGCTAATTGTACTATAGAGTAAATAAAAATTCCATTATTTTCAATATTCAGGAAATCATTATTCTCAATTGTTGTATTTATTGAATTACTCATGCTTATTCCAAATGATGAATCGGTAAAAGTATTACCTGTTATAGTTGATGTTTCAACTAATGTAAATGCTACGCCTGAACTAGCAGATTCAAAAGTGTTGTCTGTTAAAATTACTTCATCCATATGTGAGAAAGTAAATTCTGTAAAATTGAAGAATGTGTTTCGAGATATTTCCCAGTCAGCATTAATAGATGTAATTGCTGCGTTTTCTACCTCACTATCTATTATTGTAACATCAGATCCTGGTCTACCATTTAATACAAAATCGTAATTAAAATCTGTAACAGTTAAATTACTGTTTTCAACATATAATATTCCATCAATTCTAAGTTGGAACTGATATGAATCATTTGAGTTAAAATAAACTGTCGAATTAATGATTCTTAATTCATCTCCATAAACAACAGTAGTTGATTCATATAAAATTATTACTTGATTAGTTATTTCAGTAACAGCGTTTTTTACTAATTCATCATTATTTGGAGGTGCTATCATAGCTTGACTATTCATAACGCTCCAAAAAACACTAATTGTAAGTATACTGATAATTAGAATAACTAAAAATCGATTATTCTTATTTTTCGAAAATTTCATTTAGGTTAACCTCGAGCAAACACTTTAATTTAGAAATCCGAGAAAAAGGACATTTTTAAAGTTTCTGTAAGAACTGTATTTTTTA
>JAEOTE010000115.1 GCA_016839945.1 Candidatus Heimdallarchaeota archaeon
AATCTCCATAAGTGGATGGGGGATAGATACTTTCTTCAAGAGAAGAAAAGGTGAAATTAAGCATCCTGTGATTCTTAGATTTGCGAGATGGTGGATATCTGGAATGTTTCTGTTCTCATCAATATCGTTAATTCTACTAGCAGCTACGTCTTATGATATGATTATTCTAAACACGGAAATTCTAGTTGAATTTCCTGGACTATTAGCTTTTTCAATTGTAGATCTAGTCTTCATTGGTGGGACTATTGTATTTAGTATCTTGTCTTGGTTAGAGATAGGAAAAGTTGAGAATAAACCTTTTTGGAAATTAATCGAAAAAATCCATTATTCAGTTTTAACAAGTTTAAGTTTCCTACTTATTTGGTGTTTTACTTTCTGGAGTTTTTTTGGAAACTAAACAAAGTTTTTTTCTTTCATTTTTTCATTTTGTTGTTGTTTTTTTGAGGCTTTCAATCGCTGATTGTTATACTAGAAGTATCTTAACAGTTAAATATTGCATATGGTTTTATGTTAATACTTGAAGTGTTAGTAGGGGTTCATTCAACTAGCATTTTGAAAAGGGGTAATAATATGTTTGCATCCTTATTCTCAAGAACAAAGATGGATAAAAAAGCTAAAATCTTAATTTTGGGTTTAGCAGCTGCAGGTAAAACAACACTAGCAAAATATCTAAGACATGGAGATTTTACTGAAAATACAGTTCCAACTATTGGACAGAATATCGATATTTTAGAATTCGAAGGATGGAAAATAACAACAATAGATGTTGCTGGTCAACAAGATTTTCGTTTCTTATGGGATGCTCATTATCCTGGTACTTCAGCAGTTGTTTTTGTTATTGATGCTGCAGATATTGAAACCTTACCTGAAGCTCGTGATATTTTGAAACAACATGTTTTTAACAATGCTTTGCTCGATGGAGCTCCAGTAGTAGTTCTAGCTAATAAGCAAGATATTTATGGATCGGTAGAAGCACCGTTGCTTATTCAACTTCTAGGACTGCATCTTGATATGCAAGATCGAACTTTTGCAGTATTTGATTCAAGTATTCTTCATGGAAGTGGTGTCATTGAAGCCTTTTCATGGGTAGTGAATCAACTAGAAATGAATAAATAAAGCAAATTATCCTTTTTTTATTATTCTAGTACATTCTTCTTCATCTTTTCATAATATTCATACATTTTTTCTGCCTGTTTATAGGGAAAAGCACTCAGCACTTCAATTGTTTCTTTTAGATATGAATTAAAATAGTCAAAAACAGCATCCATTGCTCGAAACATTTCTTTTTGACTTATATCTCTAACTAATGTTTCATTAAATTTCTTGAGTTTTTCTGGACCAAGTTTTTCCTCAAGCCTTCTATAATTTTCTCTTTTTCTTTGTGCAATAATATCTTCAAATTCCATCAAGTATTTTCTATAAAAATCGACACAATCTTGAGCATCCCACAATTCACCTCTACCAATCTTTGAAACTGTATAACTTATCCCTATGTGGTAATGTTTAACTTTATGTTTTAACTCATCCTCATCAATATCCCAGTCAAGTTTCCAAGATTCTTCTTTCATCTTCTTTAAGTGACCATCTTGATCATAAAGAATATCAACATGAGCTCTATCAGCACGGTTTTCAGGTGGGAGAACATTCCAACAATAATCTACCTTAATCTCTTCTTTTTCATAAAAAACAACATAAACATAAGGAAAAATAGACATTGATTCAGCTTTAATCTCTCCAACTTGTTCAGCTATTTTTAATCTATCTTTTTTCATACTTTCTCTGTCTTCTTCATTATCAAACCAGATAATTAAATCAATATCAGAAAAATCATCTGCTCTTTTAGATCCACCAATATACAATCCTTTAACTCTAGAATCTTTTGTTAAAACTTCTTCCACTCTATCAATAAGTGATTGATGATCTGGGAGGTTGTTGAATTTCTCAACTTTATACATATGAGGAAAACGTCACTTAAAGATATAAATCTATTGAGCAAAAATTTAAATCCCTATTAGATTTACAAAGATTGGTTATAAATATGGACAATGAAGAAGTCTATATTCAGGTTGATAAGCTTCAAAGTTTTATGAAAGATGTTTTCATGGGTTTAGGATATCCTGAAGATGAAGCTCAAGTTAGTGCTGATGTTTTGATTGAATCTGATTTGCGAGGGATTCCATCTCATGGTGTTCAACGATTGAAATACTACTATGTTAGAGTGAAAAGCGGTCAGCATTTAACTGACAAATACGAAGTTATCAAAAATAACGATGCTACAGCTGTTATTGATGGACATCATGGAAATGGACACTATATCTCCTATAAAGCTATGAACATGGCAATCAAGAAAGCTAAAAAATATGGCATAGGGATGGTAGTTGTTCGAAACAGTACTCATTACGGTATAGCAGGTTATTATCCTCTAATGGCAATCAAGGAAGGTTGTCTTGGAATAACAGGAACCAACGCTAGACCAGCAGTTGTACCTACTTTTGGAGTTGAACCTATGTATGGAACTAATCCTTTGACATTTGGTTTTCCAACAAATGAGGAGTTTCCATTTGTTTTAGATTGTGCAACATCTATTATTCAAAGAGGCAAAGTAGAGATAGCTGCAAGAGAGGAAGAACCTCTAACTGAAGGTGTAGTCATAGATAGAGAAACAGGAAAATCAAGAATTGATGCAGAACAACTGTTGAAAGATTTTGTTGCTAAGAAAGCAGCACTTCTACCTCTTGGAGGAGCTGGAGAAGAATTAGCTGGTTACAAAGGATATGGATATGCTACAGTTGTTGAAATTCTTTCTGCTGCACTTCAAGATGGGATTTACCTTAAAGATCTTTCAGGTTTTGATGAAAAGGGGAATGAAGCACATTTTAGAGTTGGACATTTCTTCATTGCAATAGATCCTGAATTCTTCATGGGATTAGATATTTTCAAGAAGATAGCAGGGAACATCTGTAGAGGATTAAGAAACTCCGAAAAAGCTCCAGATGCAATTAGAATCTATACAGCTGGTGAGAAAGAATACGAAGCTGAAAAAGAAATAAGAAAGAAAGGTGTTCCTATAAACAAAAGTATTCAAGAAGATCTTATTATCATGAGAAATGAGTTGGAATTGACTGGGTATGCTTTTGAGTTTGAATAATTAATTAATGAGTCTACTCAAGTTCAGATTCAATAAGATGAGCTGTTTCATTCAATTTTTTGATTTCTGGTTGTTTGAAATCATTTAATCCTAACCAAGTGATGCTTGCAGGATGGCTGGAAAAATCTATAGAACAATCTTCATTTAATTGCAACATCCACTCGATAATTGCAGCTATAGTTCTATCATGACTAACAATTAGTACTACTTGTTCAGATTTCTGTTCTATTTGTGTTAAAGCATCTGAAACACGATTATATAACATTCGCCAACTTTCCCCTTCAGGATAAGGAATCCAATCCCTTAAAGGTTCAGAAGGAGGAATAGCTACTTTCTTTCCTTCTTCAATGGTCATATCCTTAGTAATCCCTTTGTTAATGTCTCTAAATTTTGAATCAACTATAAGTGGAATGTCAAAATCTTCTAGTATAATCTCTGCTGACTCCTTAGCTCTCTTCAAATCACTTGTATACATAATTTCAATCCTAGATTCAAACATTCCTTTGAGTCTCTTACTTGTAAGCCTGATCTGATGTCTCCCTTTATCTGTAAGAGGTAGATCAGTCCATCCACCTTTTATCCCTCTAACCAGATGTTCAGATTCACCATGTCTGACGAGAATTAATTCCTTCATTCATACCTACCCCTATCCAGATTTCCTAATTCTTTTGAATCCATTAATTCTAATCTTGTATTATTTCTTCTGGGGGAACAAATGGAAATACTCTCCTAACAATATCTGAAGCTTCATCGAAAATACTCACTGTTCCATCAAATCTTTCTAGAACTTTACTAAATTTAGCACAGAAACTGTCTGTGAAATGCTTTGCTGCAATCTGTAGGATTTTTGAATCACTATCGCAAATGATGAGTGTTGTTATATGTTTTTCCAAGTTTTCAACAACAAGTAGTTTCTTGTCTCTAAAGCTTACCTTCCTCAATTCTCCCTTTGTTCCCGTTGTTTCAGCAATTAATGATCTCAAAGCTGTTACAATTCCTGAAAAAAGTGTATCTTCTCCAAATTCAGGTTCATCTCTACCTATTCTAACCGAGAAAAGTAAAATTCCAGCATCATTGAAAATTATAATTTTATTGATTTTCGTTGGAAGTAAATATACATAGTAAGGATTGAAAATGAAAGCTATAGCTAGAATACCAAAAGTTATACTGAAAGGAATAGCTCCATAGATTTGCAAGTTTGGATTAATTTGTACAGTCCATCTCTCAAATATTTTGAAAACAGCTGCTAAGAATCCAATTCCTGTTGCAATTGTCATGGCAATACTTATTCTTCTGAGTTTCCTGTAATCCACTTTGGTAGCATCTCTATAGAAAACATACATTGCTTCTCCAAGAACAAACGCTTGCAGGATATTATAGATTATTCTTGAGATTCTATACTCAGGAGCAACAGCTGGTTCTAAAGTCAAAGCTAATTCTATGAAATAAACTGTGATATATGCTCCTACTAAAGTTGAAGCAAAAGCGAGAAGGAAGGAATTTGGCTTTTCATGTCTGATATATTCAAAATATAGAAATAAACCAAACAATGCGAATACTGAAGGAATCATGTGAATTTCTTGTATAGAACTTGTTGGATTTAGATGCCCTGCTTGAGTTGGAAAGAACAAAGAGATTTCAATTATTGATTGAAGAATAATGGTTCCGAACAACGCTGTAAACCATGAAAAACCAACAATTTTGTCTTTATACCTTCTATATAAGAAATAAGCTAATAAAATAAGTACAATTCCCATTTGAACAAGTTTAATGTATAATTCCTCTATACTAGATGCCATCGCGTTATAATAATCTCACTTCAAAATAAATTTATCTCTAATACTAGTGCGTTGTTTATAAACTAAGTAATCTTTTTTCCTTAAAGAACTGTATTTTCCTAACAAAACTTCATTCTAGGTTTGATGGTAGCTTATGTGTATGTTTAAACACAAAAAATCCTATATCTATCCGATGTAAAATTTATAATGTCATAATCAATATTACTCTTAATGGATTCAGAAGCAGAGAATGATTACGAGTTGATATTGCTTCTTAGTACCCTAGGAGCAAATAAAATTAGAGCAATTCTAATACTTGCTCATTTGTATCCTAGAGCTATTACAGCGACACAACTATCCACTCTGCTTGGGTATTCAATGAAAGCCAGAACAATCTACAGAGGAATATTAGACGACCTACAAGAAAGAGATTTGATCTTCTTAGATCGACTAACACCTAAAGTGGCAAGTATAAGACTCAATCATGAAAATCCAATCCTGAAGAGATTGATAGACTTAGCAAAACAATATGGAGATAAATATCTCGAAGTAATCGAAGAATTAATGTTGAAACCAGATGAAAAAGAATAATATACTCTCTTTACTCAAAGGCGATAAAATCCCAAGAAACTGGGGTAAAATTGTTTTCTATATGGGTTTATTATTATTTAGTATTTTTCTAATTACTTCTGTTTCAGTAATAACATACTCAACATTAACTTATGAGGGAGTGGATACAAATACAACTCCAACAATCTTCAATGAAACAGTTGGTAGACTCAGTTTTAACATACCTATATGGTCTGTTGGGGGAATAAGTGCTTCTTTCGCTGGGCTAATATCTATATTTGCAGGAAACTATTTTGGAGGAACTTTAATACTCGATAATAAAAAATGGTTATTAAACTGGAAAAAGACAGGCAAAGCTAAATACAAATTTTACAGTAAAACTGCAAGGATAACTACTTCTAAGGGAGATATTTTGATTTCTAAGGAAGGGGGAAAGTACAAATTAATGCTACCTTTAATTAATGTAGACCTAACCAAGTATGGATTAGTAAAGCTTGGCGAGTATTATATAGGCTACTCTACCAAAGCAGAACTATCCAGTATTCTTCATGTGTATTTAACACAGATTAGTTAGTTACTACTGATTTATTTCCATTGCTTATATGTGTATGAAGATATTCAGAACCATTTTTGTGTCCATTTGAATAATTACCATTTCCGTTCTCTATATGTTTATGAACGTTGACTTCTCCGAAATTACCGTTTTTGAGTTTATCATCGATTGCTGCAACAACGGATGTAAACATCCATTCTTCATCTGTTCTCCAGGTTTTAGTATCGAAATTAAAGTTTTCAAGGTAGAATGGCCACCACATACCATGTTTGCCAAAGAAATCTAATGAGCATATTGTATATTCTTTAAATGTGCTCCAGATCAAGTAATTTAGCTTGGAATCATAGTAAGGAGGAAGTGATAACCTGAAGAAAATGCCCCTATCTAAGAGCTCTACGCCGGTTTGGAAGGGTGGATTCTCTTCCTTAAAGAAATTGAATAATTGGGCTTTCTCTTTTTCAGGAACGTTCTCGATTATAAAACCTCGAGTAACGTTGTCCTCAAATAACTTCCTGGCAAAATTCCAGCGAGGATTAGTTATTAGGTAGTTCTTAACGATATTGTAATATTTTCTACCAAAATCTACTTTGATATTATGTTCATTTCGTGTGTCAAAGAATTCGCTAAGGTTGTTGAATAAGTGCTCTTCTGAAGGTGTAAGTCTTATTTTCTTACCTAAGCTTTTATACAGATCTCTATAGTTATTAATTAGCTCTGTTTGTTGTGTGCGAATTCCAATCTTATGTCCGTTTGCAGTTTCTCTTGTTAGATCTCGAAGTAATCTTAGATGTAAAGGTTCAATAGGTTTTTCACCTTCATCTGTCACAATGATGATTTCTCCGTTTTTGACAGTCACAGCGCTTCTAACACCATTCAACTCAGAATTGGCTTTAACTCTTTTTTGCCAGAATGAAATGATATCAAAAGGTTCTGGATCTTGACTGTATATAGTTATAGGTGCTGGCTTAGAAAAACGATGTCCTTTAGATTTGAATATAGTATAGCCATCACAGAATTCTTCGTTTACTAAGTAATCTAAGAATTTTGTGAATATTCCATTTACGTTCATTGGAACATCGAAATTTGCTTGTATGCCAAACTTTTCGCCATAAAATCGATTGTATGCACGTATGTAATTGTGTTCAGAAATAGCGTTTTGT
>JAEOTE010000116.1 GCA_016839945.1 Candidatus Heimdallarchaeota archaeon
CAATCCTAAATGGCCAATATTATTTGAGGATGAGAAACATCTGATTCTAGATGCAATAGGACACACCATAGCCAGAGTTGAGCATATTGGAAGCACTGCTGTGTCTAACTTGGGAGCAAAACCAATTATTGATATAATGGTTGCAGTAAACAGTATCGAAGATGCAAAGAAATGTATTGAGCCCCTTCAAAAACTTGGCTACGAGTATTTCCCCGAACATGAAGTTTCAATTCCTGAAAGACGCTATTTTCGTAAAGGCAACCCTCCAAAAGAACAACATTACCATCTGCATATGGTTGAACTGAAAAGTTGGTTCTGGAAAAAACATTTGTTATTTCGTAATTATCTTCGCAACCATCCAAAAGCAGCTCAAGAATATCTGGGTCTAAAGAAAAAGCTTTCTTTCAACTATAGGTCTGATCGTGAACGCTACACTGAAGCAAAAACATCATTTATTGAGTCCATAATTGCAAAAGCTGAAGCTGAATGCAACAGCTGAACCCATTGGATACAAATAACACTGAAAAATTGGGGGATTGCAGGAGAAGACCTTACTGTTAGTTGGCTTTTTGAAGCAAATGATATATATTAAGATTAAAGCATTGCTTTGATATAACGATTATTCTAAATAGAAACCTCTAATAAAGCTGGAGTTCCCATAAAACTCAAGGGGAGAATTTATGCTGGTGGACAAAAGCATGATGAACCTAGCTGGAAGGCATACTATCTTATTGTTTTTTGCATTCAGCTTGCTTGTTCTCCCCTACTTTTCTTCCAATGCTTACTATGTTTCTTTACAGTTCTGGTGGTTCAACTCCGAAAATCTGCAGTTAAATCATCTAAGTTTCAATCTCAGAATCACCCAAGACGACAATGTTCAGATGTCAGTAATCACAGAATTCAATCTTCATGGAACCCAACAATCTCTGAAGTTTTGGATAGACTGCTATCCGTTGTCTTCAGCTATTCATTGGGGAGATGCTGTAGTCAAAATCAGAGGTAGCTTTCTAGAGATTAATGGCTCCAGAAGTCACTCTGACACATATAATAATACTTTGAAAATAAACCCAGAAGCCATCATTAGTATCAACAGAACCCAGTATTTCCTTGACTTTACTGATGAGATTCTGAAAGTCCAAAGAGAACTCTATCCTGAGGAATCTCCTGAGAATTGTGGTGTTTATGGGCATCTTGTCTTTGAGAATACTATATATGACATTATTGGACAAATCGAAACTAAGAGATACATCAAGCTTTCGTTACATGTGAATTCAAATTCTCAATACCCTTGGCTTCTCTTTCCTATTATTAAGTTACCATCTAATGCAGATTGGATTAAAGCCAAGATAGGTGCAGAAGACATGGCAGAGATATTTCCTGATCAAAGGGAGTCAACAATAACAGTAATGCCATCAAGCCAAACTGATTCACAGATCTATGCTGTATGGGAAATGCCTTCTCCAAAATCTTGGCAGGAGACAATAACTCAGTTTCCACTCAATCTTTTTTGGTCTTTCCTTACTGGAGTCTTAACTACTTTGTTCTGTCAGAAATTCCTTTTTAGCAAAAAGAAAAAAGAAGAGGATGCTAAGAAAATAGAATTAGCTCAAAGTGATGCTGGAAAAGAGAAGCATCAGATTTCAAATATTCTCTTGTGGATATTTTATGTATCAGGATTTGTTTTTATTAGTTCCAATGCAGTGACTTTGCTCTCAAACTTGGGATTCGTTTCTGAGGGAACCACAAATCTGGTGCTCATTCTTGAGGTTACTGGATTGTTGCTATCCATTTTCGGTTTGAGCATAATTGCCTTTTATGCCATGAAAAGAAAGAATGCTCTTCACAAGATCTTTAGAGAAGTCCATCCCATAAAAAGACTTGATCTCAAAGTATGGTATACAATTATGCTAACAATAAACACATTAGGTGGCATCGTCTTCCAAAAATCCTTACTTTTTCTTTGGGTCACTATTTCGTTGGCATTTTTGTATGTCCGGTTCTCAATAGATGAATTCATAAAGGAATCCAATAGACCTGATAGAATTGAAGGTGGAGAAGCAGCTATGAGTGATTGTGATCTTCTTCTTGTCAATATTAAGCAAATATCAAAGGCATCAAGACTATTTAGACTATTTAAACCAAAAGAATCTATCAATTGGGAACCCTTTGATCTGCATATAACATTCAAAAATAACAACGAACAGCCATTTGAAGGAGGTAAATGCAATTTCATAATAAAAGGAGTGCAGTCAGAGGATGATTTTGATGTTGATATTCCATCCATGGATCCAAAAGAAGTCAAGACAATAACTTGTCATGATTTAATTATTGCAGAAGCAGGTTTCATTGCAGTAACAAGATTAAGAATCGAATCAAAGGAAGGAAAGAAGGTTTTATGTAAAGATGAGGATGGCAAGGATACTAGTAGACCTCAAAGTGCATATCCATTGTATCTTGCCACCAGAGAAGAGCTTTATCAAAAATACGCTATTGTAGTTGCATTGTTTTTCTCAATTTTTGCTTCTATTCTCACTGTAATCAACGTTATAGTTGCTATCCTCAAATAATGTTGTGACCTAATGGAAAAGAGTCGATCAAATTAGCATGGATAGCTATGTAAAAGAGAGAATGGAAGCCAAGTCTGATTTCTTGAAAACTCAGCAAAGAAATAATTAGGAACCATTTAATCCTGTCGGATCAATTCCTATAGACTTATTCGTTGTATTTGTCATAAATATCTTTTAGAAAGAACTGCTTGTTGCTCCAAAACTTACTGCAAATTTCATTAGCAATGTCTGTTTCTTGTTTTTCATATAATTTAATAACGATTTTTTGAATGTCTTCAATCTTGTAGAACAGAAATGTTTTTGGTGTTATTGCTTCACTAAGTATTTCACCTACTTCTTTTGGATTTTCATCAACAAATTTTAAAAGGTTTTCAATTAGTGAAATTAGAGTGTATGTTAGTCCAACATGTCTTGCAGAAATTTTTAACAACTCTGTAGTCCGCGGATTCAGATCGTCAATAACCGATATCCAATTTGATAAATTAGATAATATTTCTGAAACTCCTGGTTCATTTTCTTTGTCTAAAAGCTTTTCAACTATCCTTCCCCATAGTGTAATAGTTTTTTCTTTTTGTTCTTTAGATGTTTTCCCCTTTAACCGCCAAATGAAATTCACTAATTCTGAAATTTTTCTCGTGTCACATTCTTCGATAATCTTTTGAAGTAAACTATCTGCTTTATTGATATCTTCTAAATCATTTAGATAAGCTATGCTTATGTGTTCAATAAGGCGTCTTGTTACGAAGTTATCATTAAAATCTGAAGTTATCGCTTTAGAATAATTATTTGATTCTTTCAATAAATCGAAAAGTTCTGTATAAAGTTTGTTTGAGCCATAAGAATAACCTGTCATTGTTGCTTTCCAAAGTTCCTCTTTAGATTTTGGGAATATTTTATCTAGACTACTTTTTATCCAATCATTGTCAAGATAAAGTATATTACGTAAATATCTTCCAAGTGTGACATAGAGTTCTATTGGTGCATTTTCTGAATTGATGCTATTTGTAAAATAGTCTTTGATTTTCTCTCTCCAAGTTCTTTGACCTTTTACTCTGGCATACCTTAAAGAATATAGTATCATAGCTGAATAAATAGAGCCCTTAGTCGAATTGAGAACTGAAGTAAACAGCTCTCTAGTAGATGGGAGTGTAGATCTATCATTTAGTGCTAGATTTATCAAGATTTTTTCTGCTAAAGGTAAATATTTTTCGTCAAAAGCATGTGAATCGTCTCTGGTGCCCTTTTCAATAAGGTCAGCAATTTTTCTCACTACCCAATCTCTACGTTCATCATCCTTTCCCCAAAATGCATTATTTTCAACAATCTTTGAGCAGAATCTCAAAACTTCTCGCCAAACAATCTTTTCTTTAGCTTGCCATGCATCATATAATCCAACAAGAAGAGAGTGTTGTAAGTGATAGGGTATATCAAAAAAGGGTTCTAAGTTCTTAGAAATTTCTACGGAGTTCATTCTTACATATTGCTCAAAAGCACTTGCTAGTTTGTCGCTAACTGACAGGTAGTCTTCCATTTTTTTAGGTTGTTTTTCCTTATACGCCTTTAAATAGACTGCAATATCCTTGTTTGATTTGCCTTTAAATTCTGATTCTAAAGGTCTTGCGGATGGAGTGGATATTACTACGCCAGAGGACCAAACACGGTATCCTGGGTGTTCTATTTCTTCTGGAAATATTTTCGCATATTTTTCAAATAATTTTCTAACTTCATCATGTGGATTATCGAGTAGAGAGGTTAACCATTCTTTTTTATGGTGTGCAATACTTCTCTCCCTTTCCTTTGGATTTTTGTAATATTCTTTGAGTGCTTCTAAATTCTCACTCTCAATCCACTTTAAAACACGTAATGTTTGTTCATCATTGAAATCTTTGCAATTTTTCTTGAATAGATCATACAATTCGTGTTTGAGTAAATACTCTTCTAATAGATTTTTTTCTAAATTCCAAAATATCTCTTTCAGTTCTTCATAATGGCAATTTATGACATATATTGCGAGTCTTTTGAAGATAGGATTTTTTTCATTTAGCAGTTTAACGATTTTAGTTTCAATTTTTTTGGAGGGTTCGTTTAAAAGTAAATCCCTCAATAGACCTATCAGCATCGTTTTGTAATTATTAGATAAATTTTGTGAACTCTCTTCAATCGTTATGATTGAGCTGAAGCTATTTTCATCGATAGATATTATTTTCTTAATTTTTCCTACCAATATGTCATATAGTTCTAAATTGCAAATCTCAAACAATTTGTTCTGGTGTTTTTCTACAATTTGACTTAAAGAATACTCCCCAATGATTGGCATAAACTTATTGAAGTATGCCTTTTCATCAAATTTAAAACCTAATATTATTCTCAGCAAATCAAGCAGGATTTTCTTCGATTTATTCTCTATTAAATATGGCAGCATATTTTCTGATATTTCATTGGAGATGAGTAGCGATTCCCATTTAGTATTAAGTGCACTTTCGACAAAATCCAAATACTCTTGTTTTATCTTATTTATTGGCAGCTGAGAAATTACTTTAATGATCTGCCAATCAGTTCTTGGATTTTCAATCCTGTTGCCATTTTGATTTTCATATGAAATGATTGAGTCAATAATCTCCATTATGAGAATTGAAATTTCATCTTCAGGATGGACTTTGTTTAATTCAGATACTCTAGTTAGATATCCCATTGCTCCCCAGTAAGGGAAAGTATACTGTCCTTTCTCCTTTGAAACAGGTAATGGATTATTTTTCGGATCAAAATATCCCTTCTCTTTAAGTGTTCGCAACCATCTTGATGGGTTGTCGATTTTTGTAAGTTTTTCCAGCAAATAAGATTTCCAGATATCATCCTTATCAGCTAATCTAAGTAAGTCGTTTATATCTTCAGTTCTAGTTTTCATTCAGTTTCTAACTCCATTCCCTTAATTTCTCTGTTCCATGATTTTATGATGTTAATTAATTCCCTGAAATTATTTTCATCACCTAGATATGAAATGATGTCGACATCACAGTCATTAAATTTATCTTTATGAAATAAATAATCGTCATATTCATTAACAAAGTATCTTTTTAAGAGAAAGTTAGAAGTGCTATTACCTTGTTTTTTTACTTCTCTTAGAATATTTGTTATCTCTGGTTCGTCAAGTCCATAGCCAATAAATAAAACGTTATAATTACAGAATATTTTTCTTAAAAAGTCCTTATACATTGGTTTGGAGTATCTCTCCATATAATTATCGTGTGTCAATACTATTGATTCTATATCGATAAGAGACCCATGAATGTGATATAATTTATCTTCAGATAATGTTGTGTTTTTTCCACCCAAATTATATAGTTCATCAGATTTATATACGATGTTTTCTTTCCCAAAGAACTCATCAAAATGCTGATCGTAATTTGTTGTAATATAAAAATCTCCAAGTCTTTTTAATTCGAAATAAGCCTCACGAAGATCATCATTAACCTGAGGATCAACATGACATGACTCCTTTAGTAGATTTATTATTCTAGTTATAGAGTGATTTTCAATCAATTTTTTAAAAAAAATTGAGATTATATCAATAGGTTTTTCCTCTTTTCTGTTAATTTTGTTAATAATATTAGCTCTTTCACGAGCATTCAAAATTTCAACTTCATGACATTTTTTTACAAAACCTATTGCAAGTTTCTTCCATCCCCAGCATCCAAAGAGTCTTGGAAATCCTGCACCAATAAAGACTGCTAATTTACTCTCTTCCTTCGCAGCCTGTATAGCTTGAGGAATTTCAAAGTTATGGGGAACTGGTATTACTTGAAATGACATCACAAGATATTAGGTGATTTTTTCTTTATTAAACTTGAAGACTTCTTTCAGAGTAAGCTTAGGTGTCCTTTTTCGACACACATGCTTGCAAAAAGTCTTAGGTAAAAACCAAAGAAACGGTAAGCATTTTCTCATGCACGCAGACGATAAAA
>JAEOTE010000117.1 GCA_016839945.1 Candidatus Heimdallarchaeota archaeon
AGAGAATCCTACCTTTTTAAGAAGTTAAGAAATAATGCAGTTCAATGTAATACTTGTAATCGCAGATGCATCATTCAAGAAAACGAGATTGGATACTGTAAAACAAGAAAGAACATAGAAGGAAAACTATTTACCTTACAGTATGGTGACATATCAAGTTACAGCTTGAACCCAATTGAAAAGAAACCAGCTTATCACTATTTTCCTGGATCAACTGCATTGACTTTAGGTTCATGGTCCTGCAATTTTCCTTGTGATTGGTGTTTGAATTGGGAGATAGCAAAACATCCTCCTCCTGAAAATTACTCTGATGCTAGTCTTATGACACCAGAGAAAATTGTTGAAAATGCAACATTTAATCCATCTATTAATGGTGTGTGTTTTTCCTTTAATGAACCTACTCTCTCCTTGGAATTTGCATTTGATGTTTTTCATCTTCTTCCAGATGATTTCTATAAACATTTTGTATCTAATGGCTATATGACAGCTGAAGCATTGGGTTTGTTGATTGATGCAGGATTAAATGGATTAACTATAAGCTTCAAAGGTACAGAAAGTGTAGTAGATAAATTATTAGATATTAAGTTAGATCTTGTTTGGGAGAATTTACAAATTGCTTATCAGAGGGGAATTCATGTTGAATTAGTCTATCTCGTTATTCCTACAATAAATGATGATGATGATTATATAAAGGAATTCTCAAGCAAAGTGATATCAACACTATCAGATAACATTCCTGTACACTTTACACGCTACTTCCCCTCATATCTTAGTCGAAAACCAGAAACGCCAATATCTACAATCCAAAGAGCTCTTGACATTGCAAAAAAAGAAGGTTTGAAGTATGTTTATGTAGGTAATATTTCTGGTCATCCTTTTCAAAGTACATATTGTCCTAAATGCTCAGAGTTACTAATTAAAAGAGATACTTTCTCTGTTACTTTTACCAATCTGACTGAAGAAAATAAATGTCCCAGCTGTAATTATCCTTTACACATTTATCCATATAGACCTCTTTATATTACACCTTAATCAGTTTTCCAAAGAATTTTTAAATAATAATTTTAAGAAAACAAAGATGAAAAAATATTTATTATCACTTCTACTGATGGGTTTTTTATTGTTTAATGTTCAAACTTTAGAAAAACAACAATCTGTTTTGGCTTATTCCAGTCAAATAGATGTTAGAGGTGCAATGTTTGTCTTAGATATATCACACGAACCTTTTCATGACGTTTTAGACAATCTATATCTCAATCTCTCAGAATCTGGAAATGCTGTGGTATTAAACGATGCCAAATTTCGTTTAGATTCACGAGCTGATGCATTATTCATTCCAGATCCTTACACAGAGTTTACCACCATAGAGAAACAAATGATAAAAGACTGGTTTGATCAAGGTGACAAACTACTATTTATAAGTGGAGACAGCGATTATGGCGGATATTTTCAACCAAGTCATGTAAATAATCTTCTGACTTATCTAGAGTCTCATGTAAGATTGGATTCTACTGCAATTTATGATTCTGTTTATAACGATGATGCAGATTTCAGAGTTGCAGCAGTAACATATGGAGTTACACAAACAGCTTTAATAGCCAGTGAAGGATGCATGGCTGGTATTATGATGCATGCCCCATGTGCTATTCTTGGTTATAATGATTCTAAATATGTAGATTTAAGAAACACTACTTTACCTAACGTAGAAGTTCTTCTAAGTTATAGTGAAAATGCAACTTCTTATGATTCTGATGTAAGTGCAACTGATACTGATGTTTATTCACTCGATAATATCTCTGCATATGAAAATGGTAACTATCCTGCTGTAGTATATGAAAAAATTTCAACTTCAGGTAGCTCTGATAGTCATTTAATCTTAGCAGGAGAAGCTATTTACTCTGACTATAAAAATATGTACAGTCAAATAACAGAAAATAGATTTTATAATGGAAATTTACAATATGGTCGTATGTTTGTTAATAACATAATTAACCATTTTGTAGAAAGTGAATACGACGCTAATCAAATCACCTTTGTTGAATCTGATGCAGATTTCATAAATTATGGTTTTCCAGGTTCAGGTACTCAGGAAAATCCCTACATAATAGAAGATTATTGTTATGATGGTTCAGGTTTTTTTGGAATTTATATATCTAGCACTACAAAGCATGTATTAATTCGAAACTGTACATTTTTCAATATGATAAATGGAATTGGACTAGAGTACTTCGCAAGTAATACAGTAGTTATAGAAAACAATACAATAGAAAGTAACATGATTGGTGTTATAGTTCTTGAATCTGATTCAATAATTATTAAGAAAAATTTTATTGCAGATTGTTTGGAAGGCATTCAATTATATAGCTCGCAATATGCAGAAATTATGAATAATACAATTAGAGAATGCCTCTCGTATGGAGTTGTCTTAGATCGTTCTACTAATTCTTGCGAAATACACCACAATAACTTCATAAATAATAGTTATTTATTACCAGAAGCTGAATCCCAAGCTTATGATGATGGAAGAGATAATAGGTTTCATCATAATTATTACTCCGATTATAATGGAAAGGGTGATTACGCAATTGATGGTGAAGCTGACAATGTAGACAAAGAACCAAATCCAAGTGAAATTAAAACTATTAAAGTTAATTTTTTGTTTATTTCATTTCTCATAACGTTAATAGCAATACCCATTATTTTTCTTAAAAGAATTAGAAAACAAAATCTCATTCACTGAACTCGGATATACAATAACTGCATATGGAATAAACTCATATATTCTTTTTTTTTATTTATTTTATGGAATTGGCACTTAGAGGACGAATTGCAATTTATTTTGATAATAATGATAAACTTCACTTTGTTAAAGATCCTCTAATCTTGATTGAAGAAAACAAAATTATTGATATCGGAATGTATTCCAAGCTAAAAAAAGAGATTGCTGGTCATGATATTGTTGGAGATAAATATCAACTATTAATTCCAGGTCTAATTAACTGCCATACACATCTAGCAATGACACTTTTTCGAGGTCTTGCAGATGATTTACCACTTGATATCTGGCTTAAAGAACACATTTGGCCTCTTGAAGAAAATCTGAATGCAAAAGATGTTTATAGAGGATGTAAACTGGGAGTAATTGAATCAATTCTTGCAGGTGTTACAACAGCTAATTCTATGTATTGGTATCCATCTTCTGAAGCTGAAGCAATGGAAGAAATTGGATTTCGAGGACTGATTGCAGCTCCTGTTATTACTGGTATAACGAAGCTAGAAGATGCAATAGAAATAGTTAACAAACATCACAATACAGCAGAAGAAAAAATAAGAGTTACTTTATCTCTTCATTCACCTTATACTGTAACGATGACAGATTTTGAGCGATCTTATAACTACTTGGTAAACTTTAATAAATCCTGTAATGAAAAATCAAAATTGTTACTGCACACACATCTTGCTGAATCTAAAAATGAGATGAGGGAAAGTAAACAATTAAACTCCAAATATGGAATAGAATTTCCAGATGTAAAAACACCTACAGAATTACTAAACAATATAGGTATTTTAGACGATAATTTAATTGCAGCTCATTGTATACATCTGAATGAAAATGATATCAATCTAATAGGCTCGAAAAATGTTAGAGTTTCACTTAATCCATTATCAAATGCTAAATTAGGAAATTATATGCCACCAATTCCTGAGATGATATCAAAGGTTAGAAATGTGGGAATTGGGACTGATGGTCCTGCTAGTAATAATACACTTGATCTTTTTGACACTGTTCGTTTTTTGGCATTATATTACAAAGGGTACTTACATGAGCCAACAGTAATTAAAGCTAAAGAAGTTTTCAAATTAGCAACAATTGGTGGATCAAGAGCTCTAAATTGGGAAGGAATAGGAACTTTGGAAGCTGAAAGTCTTGCAGACATAACAACTATCAACCTCAAACAACCTCACTTGACACCCAAAATTAATGATGAAAATATTCTAAATCATTTTGCATATTCTATGAAAGGAAAAGATGTAGAAAATGTAATCATTAATGGTAAATTGATAATGGAAGAAGGAAAAATAAGTAATTTAGATATTGAAAAAGAGATAGAACTAGTAGAGGAAATTACTCATCGTTTATTGCAATAAATGAATGAGTGTGTTTCAGACTTAAAAGAACAATTCCAATTAGAGTAATTGAAATAGATATCCCCAAAAAAATCTTAGGAATAAGTTCAAGAGATTGCCATTCTTTAAGAATAAAACCTCCAAAAATCACAGGGAAAATAGTCATAATCCCGTTGTAGATTGCCATGATTATTGACACTCTTCCTTCTTTGAAAGCGAACTGAAGACTTCCTGTTGAAATTAAAGCACTTCCTAAAACCATAATTACATAGAGTATGAATATGTATATTTCCGAACTCCAATCATTGTTTGATACCCATACAGATAAGCCTTTTATTAGAACAGCTTGAATTCCTGCTATAATTCCTGCAGAAAAAGCTATATCATATCCCGAAAACTTCTTTTTGAATAGAAATGGAAAGGAAATTATCACAAGACTTACAAAAAGGCTTGATCCAAAAACTAGATATCCATCTAATGAGTGAGCTAGAGACTTCCATTGATTCCAATCAACTGAATCACTTGATAAGCTTATAAGATATGATGATGTGCTAATACCAGCAATTATTAAAACAATGCTTATGATTTCTAATTTCTTTAGAGATTCTTTCAAATCAATATGTGCATAAATCACCAATACAACTAGTCCAAAACCAGCTAATGGAGCTACGGCACTTAAAGGAGCCCACATAAGAGCTACAAAATAAAATCCAACACTAAGAATGGTAAGAAACAAACCTAAAATCCACAAAGGGTTTACTAAAATTGCTTTAATCATGGAAGAAGTTTTATCTCGAATATGTGAAGGTAATTTTTGAATTGCTTTCTTCTCAAAAGCAAATCCCAGATTGTAAAGGGAAAATGAGATTAGTCCAGACAGTATTGAGATACTGAACAACAATACATCATCCATTGAAAAGAAAACAGATGAATACTTTTTAGGTTTTGTCCTATTTGAAGAGTTTGTGGATAAATTTTAATAATAAGTAATTTGTTGATTCTTCGAAATGGAAGACTCTAATCCTTTTATTGTCCTAGCTTCAGGATTTGGAAATTATAAAAGAAAATATCCTGCATATGATGAGAAACTTGGAAAAGAAGGATATGCTCATACAACATATTATAAACGTTTTACAGTTCAAGAACACCTTGATGAAATTCACTCTATAATACCACAAGATAAAGAATACTTAATGATTGGTTATAGTTTAGGTGTATCTCTCATTGTTGAATATTTTAACAAATATCCAACAGAAAATTGTAAAGGTGTAACATTAATTGGAGGATCTAGAGTTCAAGGTTCTCATTGGTTTCTCAATTTTATCTTCAAAACCCCAGTACCTGTTATCCTTTTCTTCTCAATCATAATGGCTCTTTGCTTCCCAATAGTTTTGATAGCAAGTAAATTTAATTTTAAAAAAGCAATTCCAGCATCTTTTGAAGGTCTTTATCGACTCTTAGAAAATGGTCCTTGGGATATGAAGAAAGCGTATAATACGTGCCTTCGAAAGGCAGGAAAAGATGTCGATGGGGTTCTAGAACAGAATAAGGATATCCCTGTACTAATTATAAGATTAGTGAAGGATATGATGGTGGATGAAGAAGATCTTGAATATACAAAATCCTTTTTCACTAAAGTTAAGGAAAGGATTCTACCATCTGATATAATTCATCTTACACACAAATATGACAAATTGTTTCTTGAAATTGTTGAAGAAGAAAAGGAGTTTTTTGGTTATTAGA